>JBJMFM010000028.1:0-16685 GCA_045808425.1 Nitrososphaeraceae archaeon
ATAATGCCTGCTGTCATGGAACCCGATAGACCAAACGGATTGCCTATAGCTGCTAGTTGTTCACCTACATCTACGCTTGCGGAGTCCCCCAATGGCAACGGAAGGAGTGTATTTTTCAGGAGGTCTTGTACATATAGTACTGCAATGTCTGTAAATGGATCTGAACCCATTAATCTGGCACGATAAATATTTCCATCCATAAAAGTAACCTCGATGTTTTTGCTATCGGCAACAACATGAGAATTTGTGATAATATGACTGTTGCTATCATAGACAAATCCTGAACCTAATCTATAGTTAGATGCAAAACGATTCAAATAAGAACTTTTATACTCTTAAACCCAGACGAACAGAGTGTAATTTGCTTTGATATTAAGTACAATGCTCAGAGATGCAAATCAAGAGCTGGCCTGTGGCCTTACAATGGATGAGGAAATAGCATGATCGTCGATCATAGCGGCCACACCTATACTCATATTGATAATTTTGATCCGCAATCCTGCAACTTCATTATCTGACAAGTTATACCTTCCAGACAAGATTCCTCTTATCTTGGATTCAGGATCGAATATTTCGTTCATTTGTGATTGCACTGTAATATCCAGCGGTTTCATCAGCAATGACTTTGGAACCTTCGATGATGTGTCGTTAAGGATAAAAAATCCAATTTCTTTAACCAAGATCTCGCGAGGCAGAAACTCAAGTGCATTTGCAGTATAGAATATATGTACGTCTAGAAAATTATTGATGTCATCCACGGTTACTGGCGACGATGATATGACAGTACCTCCTCCGCTAGATGGTATAGAACCTAGAATTCCACCGTTCACGTCAAGGCGGATTATTACAAAACCCTCTATCAACTCTTTTGAATTATTTCCCATACCTAGGAATTGACGTATATCTTTGCATACTACACCAGTAGATGTTTGTGGTTGTATAGTCTTTACTATTGCATTGGTGTTTGCACCTCCATTAACTATGACATTCAATAAAATATTGATAGAATATTCTTGTCTGTTAAAAATACTAATGTCTGTATCATAATGGCCAGGTCTGAGCGGACCCTCATTTCCAATTATTGATCCGCATTCGAATTTTGCTGTATAAGTAATACTTTTAATTTGTGAATTATTATTCTGCTGCTGGCTTAGAGCATTATTATTAGTAAATGTTGCACCTGCAGAACTTTGATTCGCGCTGATTTGGATAACCTTGGACAGTTTGTCTACTATGTATCCTTCTGGAGCCTTTAATTCTGTTACCATGTAATTTCCGCCATGTAATCGAGATATAGAAATAATTCCTCTTGTTACTCTGTTTGTATCTTCTGGTCCATCATCTGTTATAGTAAAGTTTCCTGAGCTGCCGGTAGCAGGATAAGAAGAGATAGAATAGGTAGCACCAGGGAGGGAGGAACCATTATTGCTGACAGTTACAATCGTAAGTGTGCCATTAGCATTATTCATGGAAGATAACTTTATATCACGACCATCCAAAGCATTCGCAATTTGGCCGATGAATAAAGATGATGAAAAAGAAGAAGAATAAGACGATGACGATGACAACGAATCAGTAATAAACCCTGATACGTGTTGCATAGATTGCATAATGAAAAAAGCTAATAGTAAAACAATGACTGAAATAATAATACTATCTGGCTTGCACTTTGACGACATCAGTATGTTTTTGATTTTACTTGATTAATTTATATCATTGCAGACATTAAGGAATAAATAACAGAATGAAAATATGGCATATACCTGACTCATGCTAAGTAGGAATATTTTACCCTGTTGTTTTGCCATATTCATTGTTTTCCAGCTGTTACTTTCCTCTACTACACATTACAATTTTTCCCAAAAAGCGTATGCAGACGGTCTAACCCAAGAAAACTTACCTCCTGCAAGCGTCGGAAATAGAAAAGCAAGTCTTTTTGTTAAAGTTAGCCCGCCAATTTTGACTACTGATAGTAGACAGGATGCATACATGCAATTTAGATTGTTTGATGCAAACAATAACCAGACTATTCAGCATGTTACATATGAGATTACAGTTAACAAAGGAACGCTCTTATCATTCTCCTCTTCTTCCTCTTCATCTTCACCATCCTCATCCTCATCTGGTCAGAAGCCACTTTTACGAGACTTTTTCCATGCTCATAATGGGTTACTGACGCTGAAAGTTCAACCTTCTAACGGTACTCTTACTGTATACGGTGAGCAGGACCCATTCCAAAATGCTTGGGTGGCTGACCCTGGTGGAACAATAAATGTTAAAGGTCCGGTACTCTTAGAAGGTGGACTATATCACTTTCACATTGAAATTTTTTCTATTGATAATGATAGAAATATATTCCTACCCCAAAATGCTCCAAAGTTCGATTCATATCTTAGTGTAGGTGATGTTTATCGTAATAAATGGAATTATCAAAATCAGGTTTATAATACCACTCTTATATCATATTATGATAAAATAAACAACCTTAATTTTGATCCATCGAAGAAATCATTTTCTTGGGCAATGCCATTTAATTGGAATCTAAGCCGTATCCAGCAACAACCAATTTTTGTTCATGAAGAGATGAGACTTCCCAAGTCTTGGAAAGGATTTGGAGACTCACCTAGATTTAATGCAACAGTTAATGGTCAAACATTATCCGGTCGTTCAGTAGCGATTGATCCTTTTTCTTTTCCTGATGCAATGGTTGTACATTATCTTATAAACAAAAATGATGTTATAAAGCTCGCACAACAACAGCAACAGCAACAAGGGCAACAACAAGCAGCTAATAATAATAATGATGTAATGCGATTTACATTATTAACACCTAGTGCTAGTGCTCAACAACAGCAGCAAATTGCAACCTCTTCGGACCTAGTTACAAACACAGGTGGCATTCATGCTGCAGTTTCATGGTCTCCAAATCCACTTAAACCAAAAACACAATCGAATGTAAACATCTCATTTTATGATCCTGTTACCTCAAATCCATTATCAGCTAACGATGTAAAATATGATATGGTGTTACTAGATAAAAATGGCCACACTGTGACAACTAAACAAAATCTAGTAGCGAAAAATGCGACTGATACTCAAATAGTTACTTTTCCATCTAATGATATTTACCAAATACAGCTGGAGATTAAAGAATTGCTCAAGGCAGGACAGACACCTGATCTTTCACGGAATGGCTTAGCAAGAGGGTATGTCGTCGTTCCAGAATTTCCCAATGGCGTAGCCATTTTATTGATAGCATCCATCTTTACAGCAGTATTGATCGTCCAGCGGAAACTGCCATTCTATGGGAAGTAAATGCGCCACGTATTTATCTAATAAGTAGTCTACAAGAATGTTTGTACGCATATATCTGCTACCAAATGAACCATGCAGAGGCACTAGACTAGTTCTAATGATTAGTTTAACAAGTAGAGGAGCATATCTGGAAAAAACTAAGCTACACACATACACCCATAGAGAATGACTTATTTCATGAACCTTTTTCATACAGGGCTCAATTGCACTAGTTTTATATATTTTAACATACCCTTTAGTACGAATGGTACACTGGAGAGATATAGCATACACTTGTAGCAAATTTTTAATATACCAAATTGAGGTTGATGATAGACTATGGGCGAAACGGTCGAGTTAGAGAATTTTGATATAAATTTCTCGTTTAGATGTCCAAAGTGCGACTACGCAAACGAAGAAGTTTCAGCCAGCGATCTGTCCAGTGGTAATTCTGAATGTGGAATGTGTGAAACCACCTTTAAGGTAGAAGGATTAGATGCCGTAAAAATTACCGCAACCTTAGACTAGTTGAGTAAAATGCATAGATATTGTTCATGGACATTCTATTTTATTTGCATGCTCCAATAGAACTCATCTGATCTAAAACTAAGATATATATCAATAAGAGTTTAATATCAATTATGGATTGAACTGATCACTTATGATGCTACCGAGTAGAACCGTAATTGAGGGCCCATCTAGGGCTCCTCACAGAGCCATGTTCAAGGCAATGGGACTTAAAGACGATGATCTGGAAAGGCCACTAGTCGGAGTCTCTTCTACATGCAATGAAGCCACCCCATGCAATCTACACCTTGGTAAGCTTGCACAGAAAGCTAAAGAGGGAGTAAAGGATTCAGGCTGTACTGCAAGAGAATTTACCGCCATTGCTGTATCAGATGCAATCGCCATGGGTCATGAAGGTATGAAAGCATCATTGGTGAGCAGGGAGATCATAGCTGATTCAATTGAAATAATGATGAGAGCTCATCAGTACGATGCTCTAGTTGGAATCTCTGGCTGTGACAAAAGTTTGCCTGGAAGTTTGATGGCTATGGCTCGAATTAACTTACCTAGTATATTTGTATACGGTGGTACAATTATGCCAGGAAATTGGAATGGCAAGGATGTAACTATCCAAGATGTCTACGAGGCCGTTGGTACCTATGATACAGGTAAAATGGCTCTGGAAGAATTAGTTAGCTTAGAAAATGTGGCATGTCCATCTGCTGGCTCATGTGCTGGGATGTATACTGCCAACACTATGGCTTCTATAAGCGAGGCAATAGGAATGTCGTTGCCAGGAAGTGCTTCGCCGCCGGCTGAAAGCGACAAGAGATATGGAATATGTTATGACAGCGGAAAAGCAATTTCAAATCTAATAGAAAATAATATTCGTCCAAAAGACATAATGACTTTTGAAGCCTTTGAAAATGCAATTGCGATGGCAAACGCAATCGGAGGTTCAACTAATTCAGTACTGCATCTGCTGGCTATCGCAAGAGAAGTAGGTATCAAAATAGAAATGAACGATTTTGAAAGGATCCGCAGACGGATTCCACATATTGCCAATATGAGACCAGGTGGGCTTTATGTTATGCTAGACCTAGACAAAGTCGGAGGTGTTCCTGTAATCTTACGTAAGTTGCTAAATAAGGGATTGCTCCATGGAGACGTAATGACTGTGACTGGCAGCACCATGGAAAATAATATTAAATCGCTTAGTTTCCCTGAATTACGAGATCAGAATATAGTAAGACCAATTGAAGATCCGATTCATGCAGAAGGCGTACTAAGAATATTATATGGATCGCTTGCTCCAGAAGGTGCTGTAGTAAAAATTGCTGGTATAAAAAATATGAGGTTTTTTGGAAAAGCCAAAGTTTTCGATACAGAAGAGGATGCTTTCAAATCAATATCAAACAGACAGATAGTGGAGGGTGATGTTGTCGTAATAAGGTATGAAGGTCCAAAGGGAGGGCCGGGCATGAGAGAAATGTTATCGGCTACCGCGGCGCTAGTAGGCCAGGGACTAGGAGAAAAAATCGCCATGGTGACGGACGGTAGGTTCTCTGGAGCAACTAGGGGACTCATGGTAGGTCACGTTTCACCTGAGGCAATGGTCGGAGGGCCTATCTCGCTATTAAAAGATGGTGATGAAATTCTTATCGATACTATCATAGGTAAGCTAGATCTTGTTTTATCAAAGGCAGAGATAACTAAGAGGAAGAGAAGATGGAAGCCTATAAAACCGCATTATACAAAAGGTGCACTAGCTAAATATTCTTCACTAGTACAGTCTGCATCAGAAGGCGCAGTAACCCTTCCTTTATAGTCATTGGTATGTGCTTTAAGTATCGATATATATATTTTGAATAATTTCCTTCATTACGTTAACGGTGATGGAGTAAGATTCATCTTAGTACTTAAATTTAGGTCTAGGTTATATGTTGCCTTTCATCTAGAATGATTAGTTATTACTTTCAAAGTCTAGATTTTTTTAATAGCGAACTAATCAAATGACAGCAAGGCTCAGACCTGAATATACATAAGAAATAGATATTTACATTGTGTTTGTAGGCATGTATACATTTAGTTTGATCTTCTTACTATCGTCTCATCTCATTTCAATTTTCTGCATCATATTTACTGAACATCTTTTTATGTACTCTGTTGAGGTATTTTCTAACCACTGTTCTTATAGTTGGTATGACGAGTTGCATGTATATAATACGATACCCGGGGACCTACAAGCAAATAAATCACAATAATGCAGAAGTTTCTAGCTGCATGTCGTTCGAAGTAAGTAGCATCGATACGCTGTATGAAAAAATAAAATCCATGGTGGAGCTTTCAAATGTAGACGAAGGAGTGTCTGTCAAGATTGTCACAGACACTGACTCCGGAATTATCAAAATTTATAGTCAAGATACCGATATTATCAAAAGGGCTTCATCGGCACTATATGAGCTTCTAGAGTTATCTTACTCTACTGCAGAGCATCATCCTTATTGGGCGATCCTTTACAATGCTACTGAAATATTGAAAACGACTTTGGATAAATGGGATTCAGACTTCAGTAAAAACGAGATCGACGATATGTCATGGAGAATAGATGGGATGAGAACAGCTTTACATAGAGTTGAGCCAATATGATTCTCCATAAAATAACTTGGCTTTAGTAACAAGATGTTCTCAGTGAGGTGTTCTACCAATATCTTAGTTGCGGATATTCACTGATAGGATTTTTATGTTCATTGTAGTGAGATATAAATACGATCGTAAAATTCATTATTGTATATATGATAAAAATAGGGCTAATTGGTAAAACGAATACTGGTAAGACTACTTTTTTTAATTCCGCTACCCTTGACACAGCAGAAATTTCCAATTACCCATTTACTACTAAAGAGCCACGAAAAGGCAACGCCAATACAATTACTTTATGTGTTCACAAGGAATTTGATGTTCAGGATAGTCCAAAGAATTCACGTTGTATTGATGGTTGGAGATTCATCCCGGTGGACCTCGTTGATCTACCTGGCCTAATCAAAGGTGCTTGGGAAGGAAAAGGCTTAGGAAATCAATTTCTATCTGTCGCTGCTCAATCTGACGTGCTTTTACACATTGTCGATGCATCAGGCAGTATAGATGCATCTGGAAAAATAGCAGAGCCTGGCAGCGGCGACCCTATAGCCGACATAGCCGATATAGAAGAAGAGCTAGTGATGTGGTATCTGAAGCTTTTTGAAGGGAACCATGATAAAATTTCGAGAGCGATAAATTCAGGTGCAGACTCAATCACTGCTATTACAGATGTATTTCGGGGGATTGGAGTCAGAGAAGAGCATGTCAGGTTAGCTTTAGAAGATAATAATTTGACTGTCATTAGGTTCGATGATTTTGGACTGGAAAGAGCCAAGGACTTTTGTTGGAGCCTGAGAGAAATATCTAAGCCAACCTTAATTGTTGCAAATAAAGTGGATTTACCTACTGCGGCAGAGAATTTTCGTAGAATACGAGAGCAGTACAAGAATATGATTATTGTTCCTTGCAGTGCAGATGCAGAGCTTACTCTAAGACGAGCCGAGAGTCGTGGCTTGATCCAGTACATTGCTGGTGACGAAAGATTCGAAATAAAAGATCAGATTCTGTTAAATGATAAACAGAAATGGGCACTCAATTTCATAAGAAGGGATATACTTGGAGAATACATGCGCACAGGTGTTCAATTTGCTATCAATGTCGCCGTGTTTAAGTTATTGAGAATGAATGCTGTTTATCCTGTGGCGGATGCAAATAAGCTTGCTGATAAACATGGTAACATTTTACCTGATGTATATTTAATGAAATCTGGTTCGACCATTGAAAACCTTGCAAAAGATATACATAGTGATTTGGTAAAGGGATTGCTTTATGCAATAGATGTTCGTGATGGTCTTAGATTACCAATTAACTATCAGCTTAAAGATAGGGATGTAGTTTCTATAATTTCAGCCAAAAAAAAGAAACAGTGACCACAAGGACTATTTCATATAAGCAAAAATAGGTAATGCTAAAACGGTCTGTAAATGATTTTGTATTTGATACTTGATGCATAAATAATATTACTAACAGGCCGTTCTCACTGTTGAAATGTAGATTCATGTACAATCACATGTAGTAGACAGCAGATAAAATAATGACTAGCAGGAATAATATAGTTGTGGGAGATATGATGACCATAGTTTGCAAAAATACCTCTTTTTTGTGAAATGATGGCATCACAAACTAGACTCTAAGTCTTGTCCATTTTTACAGGTGCAATTGCTGGGATGTGCTATTATATCTTTATGTTCTATTAGACAGTCAGTTAGTTATTTTGCAATGTAAGTCTTATATTATATGTAAAACTTTGGATTAATAGTGTTACTGCCACAGCGATGTTCATTAATAGTAAGTGGCGATGCTTGTCAGCTTTCACCATCATTCATTGTTTCAATTAATGCTAAAAATGACCAATATATGATAGGCGTTGTGTGTAAAGATCACAAAAAGCAAATGGAGAAACGATTAGAATCTCTGCAAGCAATAGGGAACGTTCCAAAAGGAGTCATACAGTTCCAACCAATAAAAATAATCTCTACAAATTGTATTAAAGGTACAGATGAAGATTATATGGAAATCGAATCAAAACGAAAGTACAATAGCCTGTAAGAAGCAGTTTTGGCATCCCTATGCCAGTCATTTGGACATAAAACTTCACATAAATATATTATTACAATCAGAGCATCACTAAAAGCAATTTTCATTTTATTTTCATTAGAAGTTATATTCTTTCTAAGCAACATGTGTATATTTATGGGTTCATTGTGTAGTTCTATGTGTTCATCGGACGATGAACAATTAATTAATGTAAAATAGAATTGAATCTACCTAAAAGTTTATCAAATGTAATTACTTTTCTGTGTGGCATGCACATATTTAAAATCGTGGGTATTACCTGCTTTCCTTTAAAAAAGAGAGACAGAGAGTTATCTCAGTTGCCGCAGTTTAATATTATCATATTGCTTTCGTACGCAAGAGTGTGTTCTCAAATTTTCCCTGAGGTAGATTTTAATAGATAATGGATCCCACCGACAAGGCAATTCTGGCATCATTGTATATAAGCACTTTAGAGCCAGAAATCCAAGCACTTAAAAGACTTGGGTCTAGAATGCTTGTGGAAAAAGAATTCTATAAATCAAGAATTTGCATACTTGCAGAAAATGGGTTTATAGAAAGAAGTGATCAATTAAAGCTTACTTTTATTGGAAGAGATGCGTTAAGAGTAGTCTTAGTTGGAGGAGTATTTGATCTAATACATCCAGGTCACATACATACATTGAAGGCAGCAAAATCACATGGTGATGTGCTTGTAGTTGTAGTAGCAAGGACATCTACAGCAATGAAGATTAACAAGGATCGAAGAATTTATCACAATGAAAACATGCGGAAAGAGCTTGTTTCTTCTTTGAGCTTTGTAGACCTAGCAATTATTGGAAAAGAAGGAACATTGTACGATACAGTAGAATATGTAAAGCCAGATATTATAGCATTGGGTTATGATCAAGCTCATAGTGAAAAGGATGTAGCCTACAACTGTCAAATAAGAAATTTGAACGTTAGAGTGATAAGACTTAATACGCCTATGCCAGAAACAAAAAGTTCGAATATAAAAAACGAGCTTGGTGATTCATTATATAGAATTTAATCTTTGTTTTTCAAACAGCTATTGTTGTTGATGTGTATTTTTAGGCTAATTTCATCACCATTCTTGATGCCTATAGTTTCCTTGATAGATATGGGAGCGATAACTTCTAGCATACTATCATCATAATGTGTTCTTTCCAAAACAATAACTGAAGCATTATTAACTATGCCCTCGTTGATGTTTGCTTTATAACATTTCGCCCAACCATATGTACGAGAGTTATCGCTAAAACCGTTAATGAAAATTGAAGGATATCTGCTTATTTCACGTCTAGAATTCATAAAAATTTGATCCAGGAGTTTTATATTCAAGGTTCCTGGATAAGGCTCATAGCCTAATTTTTCCTTAAACTGTTTCTTATATCCATCTAGCGACATATAATATGCTCCCTCGCCCATGCCGGAAACTACCCTTCCTTTAAAATCTATTGTAAAAGGAGTAGATTCTATTGCATATTTTAATGTAGAAAACAGAAGTTCAATTTCAGAATACCCTCTATTTGTAATTTTTATTCCGAATCTCTGGCCTTTTCTACGACGTTCAATATAACCTGCGTTTTCCAAATCTAGGAGGTGTCTTGATGCTGCCTGCTGAGATCTTTTTATGAATTTTCCTAAATCAGTCGTAGTCATCTGTATAAAATTATGTTTCGCTCCGCGTTGCAACAGCTCAGTCATAGTCAGTATATGTTGCAACTTGATTTCTGGCATTTTAACTAGTTAATTATACCCATATCGCCGAAGGTTCTAACTCTTACGTCAGTCGGCTTTTTCAGTTCTGCCGTTCGATGACCTACTATATATTGAATTCCTGCCTTGTCTGCTGCTTCAACGAGTCGTTGCGTTATGATGCCATCAAGTACAAGTAAATTGGCTCCTTCTGTTATGTTAATCTTTTTTACTAAGTCTGAGACTGGAATCTTAAGCAATGTTCTCATTGAACTATCCAATAATACTGCTTCAAGCGTTTCATTAATTTGAGGATAGACTTCTCTTACAGTCGAAACAATGTCTGCATTGTCTTCTTGTTGCACACTGGTACTATTGCTAGATACAACCTGTGTTTGCTGTTGTTGAACCTCTGTTATCTGTTCCTGCTTTTCTCGCTTATGTATTTGCTTAGTTTCGGAGCGTGGTTGCGATTGCTGTAATGAATGAGCGTGCTGTACGCCGGAAGCAACATAAGGTGTTGTTTCCTTCAGGATCTCAGCAATTTCCAGAGGAGTACATTCTTCCACTTCCCTGCCTGTAGGAGCCCTTAATATTCTGTCTATCTTTACTAAACCCTGCAATTCCTTCAAGATCAAATCGCCAGCTCTGTCGCCGTCAAGAAATGCGATCACACGCTTGCCTTCAGTAAGTTTGGTCACAGTTTCGTCAATCTTCGCGCCTTCAATTGCTATCGCATTATCAAACCCTGCACGTAAAAGATTAATAACGTCTGCACGACCTTCTACAAGAATTATCCAGTCAGAGTCAAATACACCCGTACCGCATGCTAGTTGAGCCTTGCCAAATGCAGTAAGTTTGCCAGGTTTGCTAGCATCATAGACATCCTTGAGCATTTCTTCTCCTTCGCTAATCGTCTTTGTAGCCCATTCCTGTACAATCTTCTTTGCACGATCTACGATTAACTTCTTCTTTATGGCTCTAATGTCATCTATACCAACTAGTCCAAACCGAGCTTGAAACGGGCCAACCTTGTCAATGCTTTCGATGGCAGCAGCGATTAGTGCCGCCGTTGATATGTCAGTGCTCATAGGAATCAAAGCATCACCTTTTGCTGTATTAGATTTGGTATCTACGTTAACTTCAATTCTGCCGACTTTAGACACTTTCTGTAGTTCGTTGAGATTCATCTCTGGTCCAAGAAGCCCTTCCGTCTGTCCAAAAATTGCACCAATGATATCTGCCTTCTCTACTAACCCATCAACTTCGAATTTTAATTTAACATGATATTTTACAATACCTGTGCTAGGCAATTTCATAACCTCGTATTACTATTAAGTAAAAGTAAGGTGGTCTCGCTTGAATATAAGTGCTTTGACACGTGCAGGTCATAGCTATATTGATGCTTAAATTATCCAGCGAAGGATAATTCAGTTCACAGCTGTCATATATAAAAATATAGATCCCTCCTTCCCATTGTACCGCTAAGTCCACATACATGTGGTGCATATGTAACGAGCTCTTCAATGTGTCTGATCTTTCCGTTAGTAATTTTGGCCAATGTTTTTTTGTAAAACAAAGTGACATTGTTTCCTTTATGTTGCAATTGAGCTACAAGCCTACTGGTGAGATATTTTCCTGTCCTATCCATATCCAACAGTAAAATTATTTTCTTGCTGATTAGGTGTTGACTGTCGACAAAATCTGTAATTCCTTTAAAACGGTTCAACATAGTAACATTTCCATTAAATCCTATGCGTATAAGGGCTTCAACATCCCTTTTCCCTTCGACTACTACAACTGATCCATTCTCTGCCTCCTCATTTAGCATGTCGATAAATTGACATAGACGATCAATAATTGTATTATCTATCGATCTATAACGCATGAGCAGATAATATGTTAACTCTAACAAGATTTAATGATTTTCATTCAATTGAGATATTTATTATTCAGATATTTATCATTCAATTGAGATATGATTGTATTTAATTTATATTCCGAAGTATGAGCTTGTACAAAACTCGACTGTACAAGACAGTTCAATTCGATTTGGTCCATACCATACAGAATCTTTAATTAAGGAGACTTGTACGATGTTTTGGGACGGAGGGAGAAATAGTTTGGCTGACCTGCGAAAAGACTATGTTCTTGATAAATTTGTTATAGTACCAAGACTATCTGAAGGAGATCAATACAAAAAAACTTTTGATGATAAGTGCCCGTATTGCCCGGGAAATGAATCAATGACAGAACCCGCATTGCTTGCACTAGTAGCAAAAGACAGTATGCTACAACGTTTATCAGACAGCGAAGAAAATTTGGTAGAAGATTGGTGTGTAAGAGTATTTCAAAGCAGCACTCCTGCAGTAACTACTAGTCCTGCATCTGTTTATGCAGACAAGCCTCTTTACAGCGAACCAGCTTATGGATATCATCAAATCGTTGTCGCTTGCCCAGAACATGATCAAAAATTATCTCGAATTTCAGTTGAACAATGGGGCAATGTGCTTTTAGTTATCCAGGATAGGGTCAGATGGTTATACACACAAAAAAGCGTTACATATGTCTCCATTTACGTAGACAGTGGCCAAACTGCAGGCACAACAATAATTCACCCTCATTTAAATATTGTAACGTTTTCAGCTATTCCTCCGACAATAGAATTAGAGGCTAATGCATCACACAGATACATCAACGAAAACGGAAACTGTCCTGCATGTAATATAGTATCTATGGAATCTAGTGGGCCAAGACAAATATTAGGTACAGACAGCTTTCTTGCTTTCTCCCCGTGGGCACCGACATATCCACATGAATTTTGGATATATCCAAAACGACATACGACCACGTTCTCAAGGATCACACAAAAGGAAATCGGCGATCTAGCCCTCATGCTGAGAGCAACCCTCGGAGGAATGTCCAAAGCATTAGATGAAACGGCTTTCAATTTAGTATTTCATTTGTCACCAGAAAAGAAAAATAGCCGCCAAATTCATTGGCACATAGAGATTTATCCACAATTAAAGACTTGGTCTGGCTTGGAGCGTGGATTTGGAGTTTATCTTAATAATGTTGGGCCAGAAAAATCAGCAGAAATATTAGGTTCTGCATGTCGAAAAGAACTGGCAGGGCTAGTCGGTATTACTTAAACAATATGATTTATTTATTAAGTGTACCAATAGGGTTACTATAACAGTATGCTGAATTTGGAGACATGGGTATCTCTTGGATCTCTCGGCATGGCAGTCATGTTCGCAGCATTAATGATATCTTTCTATTTGTTTCTTGTAGGACCTGATGCGAAAGGTCCGCAAATATTTGTAGATCCACAAGGAGTATTAATTCAAATTATTTCGATCTCTGGCGTCCCGAGTTTAATACTTGCAGGTACGGTCTTTGGATTACAAAAAACATATGCAGTGAAGTATACTGCCATAATATTAATCGTCTCCGGTATTATACTGATTGTAAGCATGGCTATTGTTCTAACGATAGTACCGAAAATTAATCGCAATTACTTTTTTGGGGGCCTCGATATAGTTCCGTTTGTCTTTATTGTGAGCGGAATAGCCATAGCTTGTCTTGCGGCCTATTCAATAAATAGATCAAGACTATCTCGCCGAAGTTTGGAAGATGAAAATCGTTGAAAAAGAAAAATCAGCAAATCAATGTAGACGTCTCACGAAGGCTGCTGCCAATGAAAATCTATTCAGATTTGCTTTCAAAGGCAGTCGGTATAGCAAAAAAACAAAATAGTCCAATTCTGGCCATAGTAATCGGTACAAAACCAGATTTTTATAAACAGGCACCTATTGTTTTTGAGGCTGCTAAGGAAGACTTACCGGTATTTGTGATTGAGACAAATTCGAGGCGATCTAATGGAAAAAGCAAGTGAACTCATTATCAAATTTGGGTCATTTGGACGGTATTGTAAAAACAACTTTGGTGTAGATTCCCGGCTGCTTCCAATAGTTCATGGAGATACACTGGTCGCTGGAATAGCTCCTCTCGCTTGGGTATTTGGGATGGGACAAAAAGTAGCTCAGAATGAAGCAGGCTTAAGATCTATGAGCCCGGAAGTAATGAAGAGCTTAAAAATCTCACAAGATCCTAGCAAGATAGTTGTAGAAAAGTTCATTGAATCTCAGCTCGAAGGTAAATGGTTTCTTGCTAGAGAAGAACCATTTCCAGAACAAATTGATACTTGGATTTGTTCTGCAGGGACACGGTACTTTTTTGCCCCAACAAAATTAAACAGGCAAAATCTTATAAGGGAAGGCTATCCTGAAGAGTCAATCCATGTTGTCGGTAACTCTGTTGTTGATTCGATTTACCTAAAAAGAAGGGATGTAAAATCTGCTGAAAGCATTTTTAATATCTATCCTAAACTTGAATATGGCGACTGGCTAAGAGTGGACATACATAGGAGAGAGAATCTTACTCCTCGTAGATTCAAATCAATTGTTAATGCACTTGTGACTCTAATTAAAAATACGGAGTACAAAATAAACCTAGTTATGTTGAATGCAACCAAATCTGCACTGGGGCTTTATAACTTTGAATCCAAGTTACAAAGCCTGACTGAAGAGTTTCCAGATAAATTCATTATTACTCCTCTGTGGAAAGAATATGCACACGTAATTGAGTTTTTAGATAGCGGGCATTGTTGGGCGGAAATGACAGATTCAGGATCGATGCAAGAAGAGTTGTTATACTTTCCTAATGTGCTCTCATTGACTGTGAGGCTTAATACAGACAGGCCTGAAACAGTGTTTGACGCAAAAAGCAATGTACTTGTACCTCCAATAAATCCACACTGGATTACATCGATTATTAAAGAAACACACGACAGAAAAGAAGCACTAGGATTGGTTCTCAAGAACAAAAAATCAATTTATGGCAAACCTGGGCAGGTTTCAAAATCAATTGTTAAAGTTATAAAAAAAGAGTTCGAAGATGAAGATGCTAACTTCTATCCATGGTTACATCAAAGAATTAACTTATGGAGAGAGAGACAAATGCTTGACTACATGTAAATTCTTAAACATTCTTTGTAATGGCTTTTTAACGATTACCCACATGATAATTGAGATTTATGTGATGCAGGCCATTGGAATAATCTTGAACTGTCAAATGATGCTCTGTTTTGAGCAAATCGTATATGTATCCAAATTTACTAGTCTTGCTTAGATTTCTTTCTGCATTCTCTGAATCATATCTTTCCCAATTTCTCAACATATTTTTTGTAGGCATCAATATATGACTTCTTGTCTCCTATATCTATAAATCCTGATTCTATTTTGAATCCTTTTACAAATTTCTTTTTTTCAAGAGCCTTTCTTACTGCGTCGTCCATTCCAAAAGCACTAGATCCCGGAATGAGATCTAAAAAGTCTGGTTCCATAACATAACATCCAATATTAATTAATCCGCTCACTTCCGGCTTTTCTCTCCAGCTTGTTACTCTGTTATTGTTGTGCTTATTATTCAGCTCTATGAAACCGTACCGGAGTTTTGTTCTGTACGATAACAGTGCCATGGAGATAAACGCTTTGGATTCCTTATGCTGATATATCATGTCTCCTAAACTAAATTCATAAACTGAATCTCCATACAGACAAACGAATGTATTTTGAATCAGGTTTTGTGCTGACTTTAACTGCCCTGCTGTCGCGAGAGGTCTTTCAGACCTAGCATATTCTATCTTGATACCAAACCTGCTACCATCCTCAAAATAATCTTCAATTGTCCTGTGAAGATAGCTTACACAAATGACGATATGATCTATTCTTTCATTGGTACCTGTTTTGAGCCACTCAATTATATGTTCGAGCAGCGGCTTGTTACCCAAAGGGAGCATGGGTTTGGGTATAAAGAATGTATATGGTTGTAGCCTAGTTCCCAAACCGCCAGCAAGAATTACCGCTTTCATATATTATACTTATCTCCTATTTGTATCATTACGATGTATGCTATTTTATTAAACTTATCAAATTTCTTATATTATGATGTATGAACGGCTTTTGAGTCGACTGATCTATAAATAGCCAACTATTCTTTTTATTTTTTCGAAAACTTCATTTGGATCTCTACCAAATAATATAATCATGGCCTCCTTTCCAACATCCCCCTTGTGATATACAACCTGAGCATTCCTGTTTTTTAATAGAGCATTCATTATCCCCCAATTTATTGTCTTACCTTCCTTTTTCTTGATATTTGCAGGTTCGGTTGTCCTATCGTATTCTGAGATTTGAAATATAGATTTGCATATCGACAATATTTGATCATCATATTTGATGTTCATTCCAGATCTGAGTGTCGGATCAAAGTTCATGTATGACAGGACAGCAGAAGCAACGTGCTTTGAAGCACCAAATTCAACATTCGAAACCGCTCTCGCCATATGTTCAAACTTGACAATTCTACCCTTTACTCCAGCCACATCAAGAACGCTTTTTGCATCAGATAGGGCAAAAACTATGTTG
>JBJMFM010000029.1:0-2996 GCA_045808425.1 Nitrososphaeraceae archaeon
TTATTAAATAGTCTCCCACTCAGGTATGCACCTATTCCACTACTCAGCAGTATTGAAAATAGTATAACTGTTAATGCCATTATAGGAGTTCCAAGTAGTAATAAAAATTTTTGAATAAAAGTTATTTCTAAAAATACGAATCCAAACCCAATACATATCACAAAGATGATATGGAATAGCGATGTTGACGACGAAGTTAAACGAATTTTGTTCACCCTTGAATAGTATGCCAAAAGTAAACCAAGTACCACAGATACTCCTAACACTGTTTCCAAGAGCAGTAGCATCTGGTTGGGAATCTGCTCTTTTGCAAAATAAAATGGAGAATCATCTGTAGGTGGTTTCAAACTAAAACTTGCTAACTGCTGCGGATCGTAACTTGGCTGTGGTTGTTGTTGTTGTTGAAGTTGTTGACTTTGTTGGTGATTTTTATTACTCCCATTACTGACAGGTAATAACAACCTATCGTACGGAGGCTGTACGTAACCGCCTGGCATTGCAATGACTTTAGCATCATTTCTAGCAACTTTTGCTTTTATTAAGTCAAGTTCTGAGTTAGCAAACGGACTATTTTTTACCATTACAAGTACGGGATACACACTTCTCTTATCATTTGATCCAAAAAACAATCCAGGCCGATCCTCTACTACTACAATCTGCTTGCTAATATCTTGAACACTGTTTGTTCTTCCTTCTCCCCCTGCCGCTGCCGCTGCTCCCTTTGCTTCTTGCTGTTTTAAAGATTCAACAACAAGAGGCATTAACCTAGGTAATTCAATATTCCAACGTACCATCACAAGCATTCCATTGTCTCCATTTAAGTGTTGCAAATACTGCTTAAAGGCCTCCACTGTGTAAAGGTAGTTTTCTGACAATGCATATCCACCAGCAAGCTGAGCAGCCCAAGAGTCTACGAGCTTTATTACTATCTTATCATATTTTGAATTAGTAGAGCTAATAAATCGTCTTCCATCATCTATGAATAAATGTACATCCTTTCTATCATACAAGTTTCCTGCTAAACTTCCACCAAAACGCTTTGCTGCTGAAATTATTAATGGATTGAGTTCTACTGCAGTGACATTCTTTGCGCCTCCTGCCAGTGCAACTAAGATATCCTCTCCTCCTCCACTACCTATAACCAGTGTATTATTGTTTGCACTCGATATTTCAAATGGCATATAATCCATATATTGCTTTAGCCATTGGATATCTGCAATAGAACCATTCCATCTCAATAATGGTGTAAGCGCATCTGCATCAATAAGTATCGAGCCTATAGTCCTAGACATAGTATCGATATCATTATGTCCAATGACATCAATTCTAGAAAAAGAGTTCCACTGAGCTGATAAGTGTTTATTGTTGGAAGGGTCTGAGAGGTAAGAATTTAGTCCTTTATTTTCTCCAGGAGGTATTGCTAATATGTTAAAGCTAAAATTCGCTCCCAGCAATGCTGTGGATACAGACAGGAAAATTATCCCATATGCGATTAACTTCTTTTCCATTGGAAGATAATCTTTTGGTTTATGACGATACAGTGATAAACTAGCAATGATTAAGGGTGCTGTAACTAATATGCCAATCAAAAGTATCAATGATTCTGCACCAAATCCCTGAAGCAAAGAATCAAGAATGAGTGTGGCTCCTGCTGCTCCGGCTAAATCAACAAAGTACAGCTTGGTTACTTCTCTTGGCATTGCAAGGTATATCAAAGCCATAGACATTCCTGCAAAAAAGAAAGGAGTGGATGCGACAAGAAAGAATAAATAAATAAAAGACGTACTTGGTGGGATCGTATACCCTATTAAGAATAAGAATACTGGCAGAGAAATTGCAAACGCAATACTAGATTGAAGTATTTTCGACGGCAAGTTTTCTGTTTTTATCTTATGTTTAATAAGATGAATTACAAGAGCCCCAATTCCAAGTCCAAAAAATGCTATTGAGATTGCCATAAAAGCATAGTTGTACCATAAGATGATTGAAAACATTCTCGTAAGTGTAATTTCAAATAGTAATACACTTAATGATAAAGCAAAAAGTGCAACAAGAAGGAAGATCAATATAGTTGATGATGAAAACTGCAAGTCAGACTAGAATGCGATGCATTCCATATAGGTGTTTGTAGATAGGCTGAATTTGAATGAGACAGACAACTATTCAGAAGTGTCAAGGCATTGCTTGATAATATATTTTCCCAGTCCCGGGTTGGAACTCAAATTCTTTTTGATGACATAATATTTTGTCATATATAGTTCTCTTTGGTTTGCAGAAATATATGTGAAACTATTTGCTAAAAAAATTATTTGTTGAAAGCAATTACATTGCGGATAAGTAAGAAATATGTAGAAGGTGGGATGCCGTTGTTATTATCGTCCTTCTCCTTCTTGTTGTACTATTGATATATTTTGTTCACTTATACAGTTTTTGTTCTGTTGGAACCCGATTTAATAACTGATATCAGTATGCGGCCAAGGTAGTTTGATACTGTAAGTCTTTTAAAAATTCATAAAATAGTCATCAATATTACTTAAAGCATATCAGACAAGGTCTACAACACAACGCATATCGAAAAAACAGCCAACATAAACACATTATAGTACAATCTGATGAATTAATTGTGCTACCAGTGTATTATTGATTGAAAAATGACTTATTTTTTGATGAAAGATCAAAGACAGTATATAATCAACTTGTAAAAAACTCATCAGTACAATCTCGTGTTATGCTAAATATTGAACAATTTGAAATTGGTAGTCGCTACGTTACAGCTAAAGTACAAAATAGATACGGAGAGAAGGTTACTATTAATATACATTAACGATTTATTATTGTAGGAAACAAAATAACCTAGAGGATCTACAAGATTCATAATCATGAATTGTGTTTACTAGAGAACACATAAGTTATTCTCCCAATGTATAAAGTTTGTAAAGTCTACCTGTATGTATATCAGTGTATTTCCAATTTACAATATCGTCCTTCACTTCTGT
>JBJMFM010000030.1:0-7093 GCA_045808425.1 Nitrososphaeraceae archaeon
TTCTGATCTAATTGCCTTAATTTTTCCACATTTGCTTAATCATCTATTGATGATATTCAAGGCATGATTATAAGCTAGTTTTAAGTCTAACAAGATTGAGCACTATAATAAGAGAAACTGCATTTTTCTATAATCATCAATTGGAGTCTCTAACAGTTTCTCTATCCATAGAATTGTATTGCCCAGAAAAATAAAATATAGAATTTGAATAGTTTAAAATAGGTAGTCATTAGACAATATATACAAAATAGTGGAAGACTCTAAACTGAAATTCTTATGGGGTGTCGCTACTTCTTCCTATCAGGTAGAAGGAGGTATTTCAAATAATGACTGGGATTATTTTACATGCTCTGATCCTATAAAGAAAAGAATATCTTCATTAACAAAACCAAGCATCTTTTACAAAGGTAGATCTCAAATTCATTTACAGTCTGCTGGAGAATCTGTCAAATTCTGGGAGCAGAGGTACTATGAAAATGATTTTGAATTAGCCAAAAATCTAGGCATGAATGCTTTTAGGATTAGTTTAGAGTGGGCCCGCATAGAACCTAAAAAAGATCAATGGAATCAAGATGCAATGGATAATTATAAAAAAATGTTAAGGTCTATGCGAGAGGCGGGGTTAATACCTATTGTAGCATTAAACCATTTTACTCTACCACTATGGGTATTGACTCCCCCTAACAGTATTACCAAAAATGTGGCACAACGATTACTACCCTCGCCACTAAGAGATGCTCCTATAGGAGAACCACCATCTACAGATTCTTATTGGAATTCTCTTAGAGGATGGGAAAACTATAGAACAGTTGAGGAATTTGTCAAATTCACTGAAACTGTGGTTGCAGAATTAAAAGATCAAGTCGACTATTGGATTACGATAAATGAACCTGTAGCCTCCATTATAGGTGTAGGATATATTGCTGGGCTATCACCACCCGGCTTTTTTCTTAATGGTAGGAAAGCTAAATTAGCATTACATAATCTTATTGAAGCCCATGTTCAAGCTTACGATAAAATCACAGAACTAGATGATGTTGATGCTGATGGAGATGGTCTTTCAAAAAGAGTTGGTTTCGGACATTTAATGATGTCAATTACTCCAGCTAAGCCCAGCAATATACTAGAAGCGACAAGAATAATAAATAATAATGAAGCGGCTGAGAACTGTTCTTATTTTCTCAATGATTACTTTATCAACGCAGTTGTCAATGGTGAAGAGGATATAAATTATTTGAATACTCTCAAAATCCATGATAAAGATAGTAAGGACTTTATCATTCATGATAATTGGAAAAATAAAGTCGATTTTATAGGTCTCAACTATTATCGTCGCATACACGTTTACCATAGTGTTGTAGTAGCGCTATCTTCAGCTAGGTTTGTTGGAGGAGCATTCGCAAATGATTTGAATGAAAATGGGAGAAGTAAACAACAATTATCTTCATCTGACTCCTATTGCATACTAAATGATCTGGGATGGGAAATATATCCTCAGGGAATATATGAGCTAATTATGCAGTTAAAGAACAAATATAATAGACCAATTTTTGTTACTGAAAATGGTATTGCTGACAAGCATGACAGATATCGTGCCCCATTTATTGTAGCACATATTCAACAAATCAAAAGAGCAATTGATAATGGCGCAAATGTTATAGGATACTTACATTGGTCTTTGATGGATAACTATGAATGGCAAGAAAGCTATAGACCTGAAGCAAAGTTTGGATTATTTAGAATTGATGTCGATAGCAACAATAATAATGGAACAGATACTCATCATCATAATAAGGATCAGCAGCTTAAAAGACAAGTAACCAAAGGGGCAGAAGCATTCAAGCTTATTATAAAAGAATCGTTTAGCCAAAACAAAAGTGGAATAATTGCAGATTCTGCTATATCAAAAGCAAAGTCTGATTACGGAATATTTACATCTGATGGTTCAACTCTAATTAGCTCATACAAAAGTTTACGATAATGAGTTAACAGTAGCCAGATACAATATTCCTAACAAATTCTGTTTCCCATAATCTATCAGACAAAGACAAACACGATTTCTAACTAAATTAATGATTCAATATCCCCGTCTATCGAAATGTATTGACTTGAAAAGTTAGTTGTTGGTATACAATATCTTTGAATGTGCTCTGCTGCTTTTTTTATTAGCCGTGAATCTCTTCCTCTAAAGCTTCTTTGAGCATATGCATATGTCTTTTTCTATCTTTTTTGATCGTTTGCCATATTTCTACCAACTTTGATTTATTGGCTTTCTGTGCATCTCTGATATAAGTTTCAATTGTGTCGTATATAAAGTCCGCATCCTTGCCCAGAACTTTTAAAATATCATACGCTGTGTCTGTTAATTCAGTTTCTTCTGCTGAAGATGATGACATATATTATGATAATAAAAGATGAATAAATATTTAATAGCTATGCTGAATCTACCACCCATTGTGTAGTAATTTTACCTATGTATCCCCCAACAATGAATTTTGACGCAAGAATATGCAGATAAGTGATTAATCAGATCCTACTCAATAGCCAGCAACAAATTATCTCTCAGATCACTCTATATCATTCTCCCAATGTTTTATGCAACAGCCTAAAATAGCCTTCCTTGGTTATAAGACAAGGTTTGAAACTCAGCCCGCTTCTAGATTATGGAGTATTTTTATAAGTTGATCTTCACTTGTCGCTATATGGTCTGAAAAGTACACTGCCCATGGGGTTGGAACGGATGTCTTTTGCTAATAGTATGATCTTTTTCCCGAACTTTTTGCTACAAACATTTCAATGGCTGTTCCATAACTAGCTATCAGAATTTTCGATATATTTCAAGTTATGATTGACTATTTTGCGTGATAAATCCTGTTTGTCTCTGAAGTCACTAATATGGGAATAGTCCATTCCTGTATGAACCATGTGATCTACTATAGAAAATCCTTTGCTCTCTAAGAAAGCATACAAATTTTTATATCATTGATTCCTCCGTATACTATAGAACCACATACCATTATCCTCAATTTGACATCAATTGATGTATTAATATATAAGAAACATTCTACTGGCCGGTAGAAGACCACATAAAGATCAAGGCGCTAAAAAAATCTATCCAGCAGAAGCATCATGAATCGATTTGAACCTATCTATACCCGAGTTTACCAAGAACCAAAATTTTGGCTATTTTAGATATTAATCCTCTTTTTTTGTTCCGCTACGATCAATACTTTCGTAAGCAATACACCAGCAATGAAACCACCTATGTGTGCTGTAAATGCTATTGGAATTGCAGTAAAGGAGCCTACGATAGCAAACACAATTTGAATTAACAGCCAATAGTAAGCTCTAGTGTTTCCAGCAGCAGCTGCTATACCTAATATTCCTGAGATTGCTCCTGAAGCACCTATTAATACAGTATGGCTATTTCCTAAAATAAAAGTAGTTATAACACCATAAAATAAAGCTCCCGCAATTCCAGCAAGTATATAGATAAAAATATACCTGAGAATTCCAACTGATCTTTCTGCAAATCCACCAAGATATACTAACGCTAGTATATTAAATGCAAGGTGAGCAATATTGGTGTGAATGAACATCGAAGAGAGTAATCTTGTTACGATATCTAAGGAAGATGTAGATGACAATGGTACTGAGAGTGGCTGAGGAGGATAAATTGTATTGATATTGCCGTCACCACTACCATCATAATTTGTCAATGATAATAGCTGGTCAGGAATAAAGCCGTAATGGCGAATGATCTGTTCTTGTGAATTTGATAGCAGTCCAAAAGCAAGGATCATGATATTTAAAATTATGAGAGACGTTGTAGCTATTGGTATGCTTGATAGGTTTATGATAATATGGTAGTTTTATAGATATAAATGGCTATGCGCAACTCTATTAAAAAATGGCTTTTTAACAATTTCTATAAAGAAAGAAGTAAAAAATTGATAAATTTATGAAATTAATAACAAAGCAAAAGAAGGTATACAATGCCCGAGTTTTTTTAGCCTGCATAGGATTCCAATCTTCTAGCTTAACATTTGCTCATCTTTATGCTAGCTTTCGACTGATTGAACAAAGAGAAAAAAATGAAGAACCAAAAACTACTAAGAATAGTCCAGATTGTTAAGCAAATAATGATTATGGACTAGGTTTACAGAATTGTATATATTATAGTAGGTATACACTTTTTAGAAAGATACTTGATATAATTAAAAGCTCCTGTCAAAAGGTGACCCGGGTTTTGGCTTCGTTCACCGATGGCCACTATTATGGCAAAGGGGAAAGGCCAAACACGAAGCTGGCTGATAATAGCCCCTTTGCAAACAGGAGTACATATACGCAAAATAGTTACTAAAAATAAAAACTAGCAAAAATTAATTGTTATCATTACGCTGTAGTAGTTTGTCGGTTAGTGACAGGTGACTGGCCATTAGGATCATACACTTATTTATCTAGCTTCAAGTAGCAGTTTCCACCAAATTCTTTTTGTTTTGTAGGTTGTATATGCCTAGTTTATAGATAATCTTGGACCTTTCTTTTAATTCACAAATAATAAATCCCTAGATTTGCTATGATAGCAGAAAAACGTTAGGTAATATTCCAAATTTATCTACATAATTAGCATCTGCATTGGTGATGATGATATGGTGATTGCATTAGTTCAAACGTAATTAAACTGCATGTATATTCTGATTTTAATCACACTTTATTATCTTTGCTTTCATTCTTAGTGAAGGCTGATCCTCATGGTTCTCAAAAACATGCTCATTAAACTTTTCATAATTCGGAAATCCACAGTTACAAGCTGGACATACTACGATGAAATTTGCCATACACACCATCATGTGGTCTGCATGCAATAAAGATTCCAAAAAATTAAAAACGCTATCTTATTTCTTTACTTCATCATATCTTTTTGTTATATCGTCCCAGTTTACAACATTCCACCAAGCAGAAATGTAGTCAGGTCTTTTGTTCTGATATTTGAGATAATAGGCGTGTTCCCATACGTCACATCCTAAGAGTGGGATCAAACCTTCTGTTCTTGGACTTGTTTGATTTGGCATTGCCTTGTATTCTACTTTTTTGGCAGATGGATTATAGACTAGCCATCCCCACCCACTACCTTGAATCAATGCGGTAGCAGAAGAGAATTTCTCTTTAAGGTCTGAAAAACTCCCGAATGATGTTTTTATTGCATCAGCAATGGAGTCGCCTGGTTCTCCTCCACCATTTTGTTTCATGTTATTCCAAAATATTCTATGGTTATCAAATCCCCCGCCGTTAAAGTTAATTGCACTTTTTTGATCTGCTGGAACTTGGTCAAGACTCGATAATATTTCTGTGATATCTTTTTCTTGAATATCGGGAGGACATTTTTCAAGTGCTGCATTGAGCTTGTCCGTATAAGTTTGATGATGCTTTGTATGGTGTATTTCCATAGTTCTTGCATCAATATGTGGTTCTAATGCATCGTATCCATACGGTAGTGGAGGTAATTCATATTTTTTCATATTCATTAAATCAGAGTTGAAATTATTAACCTTTCTGCTATATGTGTTTTGATATCAAGGACTATTTAATAACAATCTGGAATCTATCACAACCTTAAAAGCCAGAAACGTATTTATCTTAAGGGCGCTTCTTGTTTGTTTTGTACTCCATGGTGATCAATAAAGAATTAGTTGAAGCCAGAAAAAAAATTGCTGACAGAAGGCCTAGATTTGTAAGGCAAGAGAGCTGGAGATATGATCGTCTAGCTGAAAATTGGAGAAAACCTAAAGGTAAAGATAACAAGATGAGAAAACAGGTATCTGGTGTACCGCGAATAGTCAAGATTGGCTACAGAGGCCCAAAAGGTGCAAGAGGTCTTCATCCCTCAGGCTATACAGATAATATTGTTTTTAATGTAAATGACCTCCATAAGTTAGATCCAAAGAAGGACGCTGCTAGGTTAGCACATACAGTAGGAGCAAGAAAAAGAAAGGAAATAATCTCACAGGCCATAATTATGCATATTAAAATATTAAATCCTGGTAGGATATCTTCAAAGAGAGATAAAGAAGAAGAAGTCAACGGGGAAAAAGATTAATGGTAGTAAATATAAGAAAAAAAAGAGAATTAATTGCACGAATTATAGGAGTTGGTGCAAACAGGGTCAGATTTGAGCCCGATAAACTTGATGAGGTATCTGATTCTATCACACGCGAGAATATGCGTGCCCTAATAAAAAATAGAGCAATTTGGACAGTCAAACCAAAAGGAACATCAAGAGCACGTGCTGAAGCAAAACTAGCTCTTCGCAGAAAGCGTGGAACAGGTCCAGGCTCAAAAAAAGGTAAAAAAACAGCAAGAACAGGCAAGAAAGAAATTTATGTGACTAGAGTGAGGTCAATGAGATATTATCTGAAAGTATTAAAAGATAGAAATGATCTCAATCGGCAAACATATTGGTCGCTTTACAAAAGAGTTAATGGTGGTCAGGTAAGATCATTAGCTCACTTAAGAGACCTGGTAAAACAATCTAAGTCTCATTAGTATCCATCCATATCTCTTTTTTAAAATCCATTCTACATATGTTAAAATCTCTCAGATTGTCGTCATCTTGAAATTTTATTCCTTCCTTTTTGAGCAATTCTTTTTTCATTGACATTCCATACATATAACCGCCTAACTTGCCATTTGATTTGACGATTCTATGACATGGGACATGAATTGGATTTGGATTTTCTTTAGAATATTTCCAATTAAGCGTGCAGCTTGAGGATGGGCAAGAGCTTTTGCAATATCACCATAGGTTGAGGAATTACTAAGACTAGTTCATAGACATCCTAGTCTTTGATTTGCAAGCGTCTGTCAATCTTCTCCATCATACAGTAACCCACAGTACAAAAAGAAGCAGGCTCCTTATGAAATTATTGTTACTAGAAATTATAAGAACAGCACTGGGAGCATGTAGATTCATTTATTAAATTAAACCCACAAAAGCTTCTATTATAAAGTAATAACAGATAATAAAATTACTATAAATAGCAAAGTATCAGATCTGATATTCTCACTACTCAGAAGTACAACATATAGAAAG
>JBJMFM010000031.1:0-5519 GCA_045808425.1 Nitrososphaeraceae archaeon
AACACTGATGCTATTGCCTCATCGTTTGGAGCTTCAACCATCGCTACCATGTCATATCTTCCGATTGTATAATAGAAGCCAAGAGATTTACCACCTGCTTTTTCTATTGCATTTTCAAATGATTTAGCTCGTTTTACAGTAGCTTTCACATTTTTTATCCCCTGAGCAGTCCAATTCAATAGTACGATATACCTTGGCATTTTTATAATTCAATGAATAAAGGAATATGGATATATATAAATACGTCATATTTTATTATTTGGAGTTAAGATGTCTCTATTAACAGTAACTAATCCAACTTGCAATACTTGTGATATCTCTCTTTGACTATATCCTTTGCTGCAAAGCTCTTGTACTTTATCTCTTCTCCATTGTATCTGTAACTGTTCTTGATTGCGCTGTTCCATGACTGAGCTCAAATGTTCCATTTCCTACGAGTAATTTTCATGACGCGTTCCATTTTTATGCTTAACATTATAGCTCGATACCGTGGCTGAATCTACTTCCAGCTCTTTAGCTATCTCATAACCCTTCATTCCTCTAGTCAAAAAAGCAAATACCTTTTGTCTCCGTTCATCAATAGCTGATCTGTTATTCGGTGGCATGTTGCTTGCAGTTATTGCATATAACTACGCAAAGCTAAAACTTTTTTGCATATAGATATGACACGTAGCAAGTAAAAGCCTATTTTTTAATTGCGTTTATATTGGAACCTATGATAACGCTATCAGCCAAGTGACACCAAGTTTTTTGTAGAGAGTAAAATTACTAAACAAAGTCTAGAATATTGTTTGTCTACCCCTCAATTGTAGTTAGTTGGCCATTGTCATCGCTGTTCTTGTCATTATTAGTTGAATCCAAGGCTAGTCTTTTCTGATGTTGTGCCATAAACTCTGAGATACCAAGTCCCGTTGCTTTCTTAATCCATAGATGTTTCTTGTTAGGATTAATGTTACCACTTTCGATATCAGATGAAGATGCAATCAATGAATCAAAGATTATTTTCTCATAATCATAAAGAGGCTTATCAACACTATCTTTCTGAGGTAGTCCAATAATGTGATTAAAGCAGCAATCTCCGTGAGAAAATCAACGTCAAGACCATTGTTCCTACTATTCCAATTGTTTGTGCTATACTCAGCATGTCAGAAAATCCTATTATTCCTTCAACCATTAGGCAAATGGAATAATTGTTTATAATAAGCATTATCGACAGAGGAAATACTAATACATAATCAAATTCTCTTCTTCAGAAAATATGGTTTATTGTAGCCGCTGTTATTTCTCCAGCTTGCTCTTCGTGTTTCTCTTCTCCTAGCTGCTCTTCATCTTCATCTTCATCATATGAGGTTCTTGATTCTTTTTATTGCTGTGTTTGTCTTCTTCTTCTGAAGAGACTTCAACATTGTTTATACAATGCAATAGTATTCTATTGTGTATTGTACCTTTCAATTATGGCGTCAATCTTTTTATCCAAATTAAATATTTGACTGAGGAGTTTATCCTGATGTTTTTGGAATTGCTGCATTGATTTTAAGACTTTATCATGATTTTCTTCGAGTTCATTTATGCGTCTGAGAGTCTCATCTTGCTTAATAGAAGTTTTCTTCTGCATGTTATAGATCCACCAGCTTATTACTGCGCCAACTACCGCTCCTAATGCAATACTTAGATATGTACTTGAGGTGTTTGTCATATCAATACAATTGTGGGTAATTTCAGGCACGCATCCCCAAATTGCAAGAATTTGAAATAACATAGTATTACAATGTTATTTCGTTCTTGATGTTATAATTTACTCTTTTTTGCTGGTTTTAGAAGTAAGCTAAAGAAAAAAGCTAATCTAAAAAGGTGTCACTTCTGCAAATTAGAATTTTCTACTAATAAGGAAAGAGCAGAACATGAACTAACATGGTATATTCATTCAATTTCAAAGTAGTACACAGGTTATTTGTAATATGCTATCTTCTGTAAATACCACTTTGAATTATGTTATATCATTAGCTGAGTCATCTTTATCCTTTTGTTATTATTGGCTAGATCGTGGTTTAAGAATATCTCGTTTTGACTTTAAACCGTATTAATGAATCATTTCCCTACTAGTTCATTGTTGTATGTATCTGCAAACCCATACTGATACCCTGAACAATAATCTTGATGGCTTGCCTGTGGATCAATGCTGCTATCACAGTCAACATCGTCTGGACTCATCCTAGTGCCAGTAGGAGGGGTAGTAACTTATACTGATTTGGCGTCTGCTACTCATTTTGCATATCCTTGATCATGTAAGATCATCGATACTCATCGCCCCAATCTCCGATTCCCTGAAGGTAGCATAGTGCTATCGAATATATTCTAAATCTGTACGTTTGTTTTACCTGTCTGTTTACTATTATCCCAAGCAGAATAATATATTGGACTAATTTCTAAGACAACTAGTTGGCCTTTTTTCTGGCCATCTAATAATGTCTGAGCGCTTGGATGTTGTAAATTTCCTAAATATTTAATCAATATCTTTTCTGCGATAGGAATGTTAAAGTTTACGTCTTCATGTATCTTCACACTGCCCTTTCCACGTACTCCTTTGTACGGAGGGTTTTGATCATCTATGCAGAAGTAAATCATTTCATTGTTTCTAAGATTATATGATTTCTTTGACTGTTTTCCGGTTTGAAGGTACAACTTATTTGTAAAAGCGTCATAATAATACCATGCTGGATGGATATTTGCATGGCCATTTTGATCCACTGTTCCAAGATGTAAAATTAGTGTTCCGCTTGTTAAGATATCTTTTGTCTCTTGTTCAGTTAATGATATACCAAAGTAAGGATTAGCATTTAAAATTTTCAATGACAATCTTACCAGATTGGCTACATTTATGTATATATTTATACAATCTCCTTGATACTTCACCTTGTTCTATTCCACACTACACTGTACAAGTTTTTCCTTCCATTTCGACTTTTTTTAATAATGGAATAAATTGATTCTATCAAGTTCTCTTTGGAATTTTTCATTAGCAGTTATCACTACACTAAGGCTAGTAGCAGCCAGTCTTCTTCTCCTTACAACCACATATCTTTGCAATTGTTGCAAAAGCTACTTCTGCACCAACAATGTTCATGTTTATTTCTCATTCTCAATAATACAGTTACAGCCCATTTCGACCCTAACCAGGCATTTGAAGTAGACTTTTGTTGTAAATTGGAATAAGTTTTAATGTATTTTCGTTGCAAATCGGGCATTTAGAAACTGCATCGTCATTTGATAAATCATGTAGTGACGAGGATGATGATAATGACGAAGCACACCAGAAACATGACTCACATAACATGAAATCTATTTGTTTGAAAATTGTTGTTTTCTTATCGTAGTCTAAATTTGTCCGAGTTTCAATAAAACCTTCAACGTTCATTCACTACCTCCCCTAGTCTGTATAAAATACTAGTACTTTTTTCTTGAAGCATTAACCATATGAACATTCTATATAATATACGTGTTATAGTGGATTCTCAGAAGTGTGCTACATTCTGTGCTATTGAAAATAAGTACATTAAGCGAAGACAGCATGTAAATATAATCAAATTTGCCTTATTGCTGTCTTAAGTAATCAGAATCTTTGCTAGTAGATAAGTGAATCTACTAGCAATGTGCTAGCTATCTCTGTTTGGCTCAAGCCTCTAGTCATCATCTCTACTACTTTGGACCTACGCCATTCTAATTGTTCAGCTTTTGTGCTCAAAGTTCAGAAATTTCCTTCGTAAATATTATGCGGTTCAGATTTTTAGCTTTATCTGCCTATTTGTATGCTGCTCTGGGTACAATGCAAGGCAATGTACTCATCGCACTATTTAATTAAATGATCTCGCATTATAGCATATATGCGGTCAGTTCAAGTTTCAAAACCTAAAGGTCCTTTAGAAATCGTAGAAAAGGACACTCCAGAGCCCGGCGCAAGACAAGTTCGTATCAAGGTACAAGCATGCGGTGTATGCCATAGTGATTCCTTTACTAAAGAAGGATTATTCCCAGGCATCCAATATCCAAGGGTTCCTGGCCATGAGATTGCAGGAATTATAGAGGAAGTGGGCAAAGAAGTAAGTCAGTGGCAGCCTAAACAAAGAGTAGCTGTAGGCTGGCATGGAGGTCATTGTGGTCATTGTGAATCCTGTAGGCGTGGAGATTTTGTAACCTGTAAATACGCCCAGGTACCAGGTATTTCTTACGATGGCGGATATGCAGATTATATGATTGCACCTATGGAAGCCCTGGCATTAATCCCCGATCAGCTTTCAGCAATAGAAGCTGCACCGCTTATGTGTGCTGGCATTACTACATACAATGCTCTTCGGAATAGTGGAGCACGTGTAGGCGACGTAGTTGCCATACTTGGAATAGGAGGACTAGGACACCTAGGCGTTCAATTTGCATCCAAGATGGGTTTTAATACTGTCGCGATTGGGCGAGCAAAAGACAAGGAAGAGGAATTGATGAAAAATCTGGGTGCAAGGCAATATATTGATAACCGGTCACAGAATACAGTCGAAGAACTTAACAAGCTAGGAGGAGCTAAAGTAATACTTGCAACTGTTCCAAGTGGAAAGGCGATGACTGAAATCCTTGGAGGTCTTGCAGTCAATGGAAAGCTTGTAGTAATTGGAGCATCTGATGAGCCAATTCAGGTACCTACTTCTCTGATGATAATGGGACGTCGATCATTGATAGGATGGCCAGCTGGTACGTCTATAGACTCGCAAGACACACTCTCATATAGTGTTCTGTCTGGTGTAAGGTCTATGAATGAAGACTTTCCATTAGAGTGCGCAGCAGAAGCATATGACCATATGATGAGCGGTAAAGCTAGGTTTAGATGTGTACTTACAACTGGTAATTAAATGGACCATCGTGTATATTATAAAAATATTCAATGACATAGAAACCATAAGTAGTCCTACAGGGATTAGAGATTACATCTCTTATTCTATGATTTAGGAGAAGCAACTGCACTGCATCTAAAAAAGATGGATGGACGGACGGATGATAAATATCGCTATAGGATTATAGCTATCCTAGGCAAATAAGAACTAACGCATATTGAATGACCCTTTTGAGCTTCCATCTTTACAAGAAATAGAAGAAATGGAAAGGCAGCGATCGCAAGCCATTGAAGCTCTACAGATATACGACCACTCTGTTAAGTGTCAAAAGTGTGGTATTGCTGTACCTATAGTTGGGAAATTGACAAGCCAAAGAGTAATCAAATTGCTGTTTAGAAAAGCAGATCAAGTGGATTGAAGAACATTATTATCGTCGTCATCAAGACAATAATAATGGAACTACCGATGATAACAGCAATAGTAATAATGATGGCATGAAACAGCTAAAACAAGAACTTGCAGATCTATTAGAAGCAGATGCTAAAGCTGACAAATTAAGAAGCTTACCTTTGTATAGCTGCAGAACTACTGACTGGAAATTTGTATACGGTAATTGCTTTAATCGACTAAGTCTTCGGCGGC
>JBJMFM010000032.1:0-28179 GCA_045808425.1 Nitrososphaeraceae archaeon
ATCTAAATTTAAAAAAATAACGATCGTGTAACCATTGCATTCTTATGCCATGTCATATAGTATATTATGAAGAAGGTGGATTGTAAACTAAAAATATTGCGACCACGGGCAATAGAACTATGATTTGAATATGTACACAGAGCAATTCATAAAATAATGGTAAAAATTAACATATGATGCTATACGAGCAAGTAATTAGCGGTATGATTTGTCTTCTTCTTCTACAGGTGAGTTTAGGTTACGATATGGTAACCTAGTATCCTGGTATTAACTTTCGTATTTATATGTAATTACCATCGTACATTTACATTGTAGGTGAAGAGGAAAGAATATGATTATTCCTGCTGATGAAGATTTAATTATAGAGGCAGTTGAAAAAGTAGGTAAAAGCGTAGTGAATATTGCCAGTGTAAGAATGGTTCAAGACCAGCTATTTAGACTATTTCCAATTGAAGGTGTCGGTTCTGGAATTATAATAGACAGTAAGGGATTCATACTAATGAATAATCATGTAGTCGATAAAACAAATAACTTGAAGATTACGTTAAAAGATGGAAACATATTCAATGGAAAGGTGATAGGCACTGATGAAGTTTCAGATTTAGCAGTAGTAAAAGTAGACTCAACGGAAGCACTTCCACAGGCACAATTAGGAAATTCAGATCACCTTAAAATAGGACAAATAGTAATTGCTATTGGAAATCCTTTTGGTTTAACTGGAGGTCCAACAGTAACAGCCGGAATTGTGAGTGCATTAAATCGAAGTTTACAATTCGAAAGCGGAGCGCTTGAATTAATTCAAACCGATGCTGCTATTAACCCTGGTAATTCAGGTGGACCTCTAGTAAATACAAATGGAGAAGTAATAGGAATTAATACTGCGAAGATGCCTTATGCACAGGGTATCGGATTCGCAGTTCCAGTAAATAGTGCTAAAGCAATAATGAAAGATTTAATAGAAAATGGATATGTCATAAACAGACCCTGGATTGGAATCTCAGCTATTAGGATAACAAGACAATTAACCCAGTACTATAAGTTGCCAACAAATGAAGGTGTGCTTATTGCGCAAGTAGAACCACAAAGTCCGGCAGATTATGCTGATTTAAGAAAAGGAGATATTATCGAAGCAATCGATGGAAACAAAATAACCGATCCTTCACAAATGTCATCAAACATCCGGAAAAGACGTATTAATGAAAAAATAATAATAACCATCAACAGATATGGAAGACGATATGATTGTAAGGTACAACTTTTAGCGCGACATTAGACATCGGAGCTGTTTTATACAATGCAGTCAAGATAGATTCTGTTATGATAACATCACACCTGCTTCTTTAATGAAAGGTCTTGGTGGAATGGCCGTAGTTGGGTTGTTGGTTTAGATATACCCTCATGAATGGTCTCTAGAAAGTGTAAACCAAATCAATCTTTGCATATATTCAGAATATTATTTGTATATTAAAGTCACCTCTGCCGATATATTATTGGTTAGGATACGCAGTGAACAATAAGAATATGTTCCAATTGGGAGAATGCATTCAAATAATTAGTCCAATTATATGCGGAGGTGCACTAATTGTATTCATACTTCAATTCTCAGCAATGAAAAATAGTATGTTTAGTCAAAGTGTATAACAAATGTATACTACTATTACCACACAGGTCCTTTTTAATAATCCCAACAGCAAAGAATATCTACAAATGTCACAGGAAAGTCCAGTAGTATCTAAATATTATTCTCTAGTTGACTGCCCTCAACAATACTATGTCATAACTCAGTGCTTTGACATGTTAGACTTACATTTTGGCCCATCGACTCTGAGATTGAACAGATAGAACTCTGCAAAAAGGTCATGCCAAGAGTCAAATAGAAAGTTGTCGGTGTAGATAAATGTCTGCGAAAGACTACACTCATCTTCAGCAAGTAAATCAAAATATAACACCAAAAAGACCAAATGGTTGTGAAGAATGTCTACAGATGGGTTCTGATTGGGTACATTTGCGTTTATGTTTGACGTGTGGTCATGTGGGATGTTGTGATTCTTCTCCCAATAAGCACGGTACTAGGCACTTCAAATCAGTAAGTCATCCTATTATCAAATCATACGAACCAGGTGAAGATTGGAAATGGTGTTATGTTGACCAGAGATTTATGAAGTGATAATAAATATATTGTATATGACAACACTTGTAATTATGTAGGTGAAGAAATATATCGTCATCGTCATTGGAATCAAATAGCAGTAGCAGTATTAGTGGCAGATATAGGTGAAGCAGCCGATGGTAGTAGTTTAATGATAAAAGAAAAACCAAAGATCCTGCCCCTTCCAAATGGACCATACTACCTGTTAAATGATATGCAACCAAAAATTGTTGAAAATCTTCAGAATTCAAAAGGTGAATTACTTTCCACTGTGAGTGGAGTAGCCTTGTGTAGGTGTGGGGCATCAAAGAATAAACCTTTTTGTGATGGCACACATGCAACAATTGGATTTTCAACTGAAAATAAAGTTGGTGAAAGTGTTGGTAGTGGAGAGAAGAAGGTAATAAAAGATAAGAGGAAAGATTATGTTGGCAAGAAGATTACAATTCATGATAATAGAAGAATTTGTTCTCATGCTGCTGAATGCGTAAACAACTTAGCATCTGTTTTCAAGCTCAACTCAAGACCATGGATTGACTCTGATGCCGCTGAAGTAAAAGAAATAGTAGATACAATAAGGAAAGTGTCCCTCTGGTGCTCTCAGTTATTCTATTGATGGTATAGAATACAGAGATCAAAATGATAGGAATCCAATGATCACTGTGTCAAAAGATGGACCATATGTTATTACCGGCAGTGTGGATCTTATAGGAGATAACATCCAATTTGGAGAAGGAGTATCAAAAGAACATTACACTCTTTGTCGTTGTGGTGCATCCAATAACAAACCATTTTGTGATGGATGCACAAAGTAATTAATTTCAAAGATGATAAAAACTAACTGCTCGCTAGTTTGTGTATCTAATAAAATTAATAATCTCTACTACTACACTATATTAGATCTTTACGTATTACCTCTCACTGTAATTTGTTATCTGATGGTTGTATACATCATGTCCTAACTAGTTCATAGCTATTAAGCATAAAAACAGGGCTGTATGTATGTTGTGATAGAATTGCCAAGCGATTATCAAAATGAAGTTACAACTGTAATTTGTAGGAAGATAAGAACCGGTCATGAAAAGGATTACAACAATTGGGTCCAGCGTTATTTGACATTAGAAAGAAAAGCTCCTAGATCCCTTGGTACCACAATAATCATCCCCGGAGGTAGCAAATCACCTTTGCGATCTATTCTTAATCCTTTCATAGGACAGTAGCCAATACTTGGAAATGCAGTAATTTATACTGCAATACTAGTTGTTGTACTTACCTAGTTTGCACTCCCTATTGTGAATCGTTTGCTGCGACATTGGTTATATCCAAGAGGTATGTAATCTCGCAATGGATAGACTATGAACTTACTTATTTTTGTTTCCCACTATAGACACGCTCCACTTAGTGCTGGGCGACTATGTATCTCATAATTAAAGCATACGCTTTGACCAACCATTCTATTATTCTGACGGCCTAGTCAACTAAGGAAAGGTTACCCATGGAATGTGTATTAGATGTGTAAGAATAGTCATATATAGAAAAATAATATAATACAAATTAACAGTTGGAAAGCTACAAAGAACATCATGTCACATGGTTAGAGAACTTTTATGACCTGATTGTTGCTATCATCGTATTTCAGCTGAGTAGAGATCTCAATCAAGATGTGTCTGTATATGGATTTCTCAGTTTTGTAGCTCTTTTTATTCCAGTGGTGTGGTCATGGGTTGGCGTAACATTTTATTCAACTAGATTTGAGACAGATGATTTGGCACATAGACTTTTAATGCTATTACAGATTGCTGCGGCTGCTTTTATGGCGGTAAGCGTACCTGATGGACTAGGTAAGAATTCAAGCTGGTTTGCACTGTCTTATACGATAATGCGTACTATCCTAGTAATAGAATATCTGCGTACCAGAAGACATGTTCCAGCTGCACGTCAGCTTACCACAAGGTATTCTATAGGATTCTCTATTGCAGCAGGAATATGGTTTGCATCTATATTTGTACCTCCACCAATTAGATTCATTATGTGGATAATAGGACTTGCAGCTGATATAGGCACCCCTTTGTTGTTTGCTAGACAACTTTCAGTACAATTTGCACCTCATGTGCACCATTTACCTGAGCGTTTTGGCTCATTTACAATTATTGTTTTAGGAATCTCCATACTGGGAGTTGTTAATGGAATTGCAGCTCACAATTGGACTGCATCTTCTATAATTTCTGCAGGACTTGGATTAGGAATTGCATTTAGTTTATGGTGGATATACTTTGATACTGTAGATGGTTCAGAAATTAGAGCTCTTCGTGAAAATAAACAAATTGGAATATACATCACTTGGTTGTACATTCATTTTCCATTGATAATTGGCTTTACGGCATTTGGGGTTGGTATAGAACACGTAGTTCTTAGTAATCAAGCCTTAGCTTTGCCCTCTTCTGAAAAATGGCTTCTATGTATTTCTACTTTCTTCTGCTTGCTTACACTAGGAGTAATACAAATGACATCAGCAATGACCACTACTAATCCTATTTCTTCATCATCTTCATCGTCAGCTAGTTCAAAGAAATCAATAACATATATAGCTGCTATCTACAGCATGGTGGCTGCTATAGCTGTACTTGTGATTGGTACTATATTAAAAGATGGTATCTTAACATTGCCAGCAGTTCTTATAGGTATCATGGCTATAGCATGTACAGGTCAAGTCATATTAGATGTCAAACGTCATCCTCATCATCGTTTTTCAAAATTTTAGTTACTGAGTATTTGTCTTTCGGCTACATAAACAAACAAACAAACATCACACCACTTGGTTCAAAAGTTTGATGAAAATGGTAAGTTTCTTATGACATGGGGTTCTCTAGGTAGCGGTAATGGTCAGTTCTACAACCCAACTGGTATGACTGTAGCATTCCCTCAAGGCAATGTCTATGTAGCTGATACAGGCAATAGTCGTATACAAGAGTTTAGTAACGATGGTAAATTCATCAATAAATGGTCCATCAATACACCTACTGGTGCAATCGATAACATCGATATTGATGTGAATTCTAAGGGAATTATATATTTGGCTGATCGTGCAGCCGATCAAGTACTAGTTATTTCTCCTTAAGATCCAGAATAGAGAAAGAATCTGAAAATGTCTGTTTATACAAAGGGCTGTTCTTAGATTATACTTATGGTATTGGTAAATATACACGGCTGAAGAAATAGAGAAAGCAAAACAATCGCCCTCATTTGAGCTAGAATACAATCTCAGATATCTGGGAAAGATAGGTAATGTATTTCATACAAAAGACGTTGAAGCAGCAATAGAAAAGGGAAGGCAATACAACCCAGATGCATTCAATCCGTTATATTTTACTTCAAAATTATGGGTATAGACCCAGCATGGGGTAGCTCAGCATTTGGCATTGTGGTGACACAGTGGGTAGATATAAAACAAAATAAAGAATACTCTAGGGTTAAAATTCCTATGCCTGTTTTAGCTCTGGGTGGCAAGTGTAGTTTTGGCAGTGCGGCATTGGAATCTATGCGTTTGCTTGCTACAAATGTGAGTGGCAGCGTAGTTCCTGACTCTGGACACTGGATTCCAGAAGAGCGTCCTAGCTTTTTGACAGAACAGCTATTTGCATTCTTTGGTGGTAACACCACTAATACTATTAAATGAGTATAATTCTGCTTAAGCTATAGCTATGATATAAAACCCTTTGTCGCATAAAGACTAATCACATTAGTAGTATAGCAAAAATACATACTTTGAATAAAAAACCATTGTATTATTCTTATTGAGGAATATTAATTCCTCTATAATCTAATGATACTCATCCCATTTTAAGTATTACAAGTATAGGAACTCAGATTCTTTGGTCTTTGTATCAAATACTGCAGCAGTTGCTCTATATCCAAAAAACCAACCTTTTGCTGTACCAGGATTAACAACTAATGTTTTTCCAATTTTTTTGTTTTGTATTCTATGTGTATGACCATAAACTACCACATCATATTTGCCAGATTGAATTATTGATTCATTTTTTCTTGGATTGGTTCCATGATATACTGCAAATGTCAAATCATCCTGTTCGAGCTCACAAAATTCACCTTTAAGTTGGCCTCCTATCTTATCAAAAGCATTATTTAATCCACCTACATCTAAATCATTATTTCCTAGTACTCCGATTAGCTTTACTCCGGCGAAGGCCTCCACTGCTTTAGGACTTACTATGTCGCCTGCATGAATTACAAAGTTTACATGTCTATTACTGAATAATGAAATGGCGTTTTGTATATTCTGGATATTGTCGTGAGTATCTGATATCAATCCAATTTTCATTTCAAACAACTATTGCCTCAACCCAAAAACCTAATTTTTGGCTTGTGCTTTACTTTTATGTTCCAAATCCAAATGGCTTATCTCTCAGTTTCTAAATTAGTCTAGTATACTATTGTCTCTTGACCTGTGCATCTAATTCTACTTTTGCTGGACTGGCTATAAAGAATGCCCATTATAAGATATTTTAGAAAATTATGTAAAATATAGCATAATCATCAAAATTATATCAATTTTACAAATATACTAGAAATATAACCAGGGTGATATGAAAACATCTACAAATCTTAAGTAGAGTATAAGCTCATTTTTTGTTAGGATATTTTGATCTGGAATCATTTTACCAATTGTAAATAACAAGTAGATTTGGATAATACAATATAACAAAGGGTTGAGTATTAACCAATCCGTTGTAAGTTTATTAAAATAAGAAATATGAAAAGCCAAAGAAACTATTACAGCACTTTATCATTGGGTTAGAAAAATTTGATTTAACATACAATTACAAGCAACATATTGATAGAATATAGTTGGATAAGAATAGTACATTGCAATTAAGAAGAAATAAAGTGATATTATCTGAGTGAGCACATATTCACTATAGAATGGCTCTAACTTTTCTCTGTCTTATGTGCTCTCCAAGGATTTCATCTTATCTGCATGTTTGTTTACAACTTTAGTACAGTTTTTATCTTTCTTGTTCAATTTTAGCTGTTCCAATACCGTGTAGTAGTTTAGACTGCTTCTCAACAACAGATCTTTGAATTGATTGCCCTAATGTAACATCTTCATATATGCCCAATGTTAAAATGCGATTAGCTAATTCTTGTTATCATTAGTTGGTCAGATATATACTTTCTATAGTGTATTATGTTGACTCTCATTTATTTACACCAACTTTGTAACACATTTTTCGCTGATCTAGTTTCCTTAAAAATTCCATCTTCCGATATCACGGATTCAAAGTCTGAAATCATTAGTGGAGTATTATTTAGAACTACTATGCATTTAATACCCGCGCTATTTGCTGCTTGAACTCCTAATGGGGCATTTTCTACTACCATTGTTTGAGATGGTTTTAGATTCATTTTTTTTAATGCTACTAAAAACGAGGAAGGATCAGGCTTACCTTTCTCAATATCATCAGCAGTAATTATCCTGTCAAACAACTCTTTGCCAAAGCTCCTGTCGATTATTGTTTCTACATCTTCCTTTGCAGAGCCACTAACAACAGCTTTAGAACACCCCAAAGAAGCAACGAGTTCCGTGGTCTCATAGTAAGACTCAATATTGGATATGGTTTCCTTAAAAATTTCATTTTTACGACTATTGACTTTTTCTACGAGCGTATAATTTCTAAATCCTTTCTGCTCAAAAATCGTCTTGACTAATTCACTGCCTCTCATGCCCTCAAGTAGGTAAATCAACCTTTCATCAACATTCATATTTGCTACTTCTTTAAATGCAATCTCCCATGCCTTGTAGTGCGCCGGCATTGAATCTGTCAACACACCGTCCAAGTCAAAAATAATGCCCCTCACGAAATGCCATATACTGAATACCAAAATTTATTTATAAATTAAGCTAAGAATGTTCTTGCAGAATTGCTACACTTAACGAAATTAATTGAGCATTTCCATAGCGTCGAACTGGGCAATTTTTTTCGGTAACTGGAAAAACCGTACAGGATTAATCGAATCAGGTATTCAACATAACATTAAATCCATTGCTATTAACGCCAGACAAATATATCTTCTTAATGGGTTCAATAGCTTTGGAATATTTCGACTGAAAACACAACTGTAGAATTGTATTGAATTCAAGTATAAAAATAAGTCATGTTCTTCACGATGGAGTATTTATGCAGTTGGTTTTCCTTGCATTTACTAATTGCTTGTAGAATTTGCCCTCTTATGTTATGAATTAACGAAGCTTTTCAAGTTCTTTATCGTCGCGATAATAATCCGGATTTAACCTAAAACCTTTTGTCATTTCATATGGCACATCACTTAGCTTAAGATAATACTCCATCTTTTTTTTCTTTAGTTGCTTTGAAAGCCATAGTACAAACTGTTGCTCTATCATATTGCCTTCTTCCTTTTCGATGTCTGGATGGACATCAAGTAACTGTTCTACAAAATTCGGATCAAAGTAAATTTGAAAGAAATCCCAACCCATTGCACTACCTGTAGAAGAGCATTCACATTTGCTCTTTGTGTGAGCTCCCCACTCTAGTTCACCTATAAATTCCATTATTTTTTGTCTTTCCTTTTCAAAGCGAAGACATGAGCCTGAAACTACAATCATGGGTGCCTTTTGAGCAAATTTTCTTCTCAACTCAAATCTAATATTAGATTGTCAATATTGAATATAAAAGTAGTGCTATAACTGAACCAGGTGCCTAGCTAAATATGTATCGTTGAAGGATATTACTTGTTCTCTGTATTCCTAGATCAAGTATGTAGTTTCCAATTCTAGGACCTCTATCAGAATTTATAAGCATTTTATATAGCAGAGTGAAGAGCTCTTTAGGTTCCATTTCATTATTTCTAGCTATATCATATACTTTGGATTGAAGCTCTTTAGGTGCTTCCGGTTTTTGTTCAGAACCGATAAAGGAGTTCATAGCTTGAATTAGATCTAGAATTGCCTTTTTGTGATTGTCTTTCATCTCGATCTCAAATTTTTCTTCTTCTAAGAAATCTTCAGACCAGTTATAAGCAAGCTCAATTCTTCTTATTATGTCATTTGTCTTCTCCTTGGCTAGCCCATACTTTCTTAGCCTCTCGTATATCTTGTCGATCTTTTTTTCGTCACCAGAGAATAAAGAAGCCTGCTGTACAAGAACTCTGTATGGTACATGTACAGCAGGCCCAATTGGTGGTTTTAGATGATTGATAAATTCGTAAACTCCTTTTATTTTTGTCAACTTTGCCTGGTTATCTTCTTTCATCTTTCCAAAATACACATCTTCATAAATATCATATTCATCCATCAGGGCTGGTATGTCATCAATTCCAATATGTCTTGTGCCTGTTATACGTTTGAATAGCAGTAATAAAATAGACTGTGGAGTGCCATATCTCAACCATGTTTGCGGAGTAAGTACATTGCCTGCAGATTTACTGATCTTTTTACCTCCTTTGTCTAGAAACATTTCATACTTTATGTGCAAGGGATGGGCATAGTCTAGAATTTCATTTGCAACCCAATCATTAATGCGCACAGAATCCATAATGTCTTTACCATATGCCTCAAACCGAATGTCAAAAGCTTGCCACCTTGCAGCAAATTCTACCTTCCATGCTAGTTTTCCCTGTCCATTACGTATATTCACTTGTCCACTGTGTCCACAACCTCTTAGATCTTCCTTACCAATTCTGCTTCCAGTGCATGAGTAAAGTACTTTTTTTTCATCAGGTAAATATTTCTCGGCCTTTGCAACGTATAGTTTACCACAATTTTGACATATGGGAAAATATGGCAGCACTTCCTTATACTTCTCCTGGCCCACTAACTCGGTTATTTTCTGACCCAAACGGACGCTATTCTTTAATATAGTGTCAATTTGATTTACAAGGACTCCTTTGTTATAAGCTTCTGCACCACTTTGGAAATAATATTTTACACCAACCTTATTGAGTCCATCTAATAATAGATTGCTCATATGAGCGCTATATGATGCATGACATCCGCCAAAGGGATCAGGAATGTTTGAAACTGGTTCTGCTAGATGTTCTTTGAGCCATCCTGGCAAGCCTGCTGGAACTTTTCTCAATCCATCCATGTCATCAGAATACGCGATCAATTCTGCATTATATCCAAAGTTTTTGAGAGCCATTGCTATCCCATATGCTCTAATTGCATCACCCATACTGCCTATATGCGGAATTCCAGAAGCTCCTAGACCGCTTTCTACCCTTATTAGATCTAATCTTCGCCCTAGATTCTTTTCACGTTTTATGAGGTTATGGGCTACTTTGTCAATCCAAGTCCCTTTGCCTATTACTTCCTCTTCCATTTTGAAATGTCTTTAAAGTCACTCATATACTGGCGATTATTTATATAAAACTACAATCATCTATGTCTGAAGAGACTGGGACTATCACTATTATTTCTAATTTAACAATTATTTAGATTTGTATTTCTCAATATAATACATGTATTTGATATAGACAATACATAGACATTTCAAAAAGCAAAAGGAATTGACGCATTCAAGATGTATTTTCCAATTTCTTTAATGATCATTTTATTTGCATTACTCTTCTCCAACGTTATGGTACTACAACCTCTCTACAGTCAAGAATATATATCTCCAACTGCTGATGCAAGTTCATTACAGATAGCCAGCTCATGAGATCTTGTCACTCTGGATGGCAGTAACAGTGGTGATCCTGAAGGAGCTGAACTCCATTATCATTGGATACAAATTGCTGCCAAAAATGTTACTTTCAAATATCAATGAGTTAAATGTAATATTTACCACACAAATATTACTAGTGCGACGAATATGAAGTTTACTTTAATAACGAATGATGGCGAATTTATTAGTTCACCTTCTTATGTGGATGTTACGGTTAATCCACAACCACCACCACAACTGTCAACAAGTAAGGGAACGTTACAGGAGTAGTACTTTTAGGAATTCTTGTCACTATTCTATGGATAATTAAAAGAATTCTACAGGCGGTCAAAATAAAATTAAGGAAATTAATGTCCAGAAATGTTAAATACTGTGAAAGATGATATTTTACGGCGTACGTAAACGAAGATACAAACGAAAACAGCATAGTAAATGTGTGTTATATGCAAAGAGAAGCATTTGTTTCATAATAGTACCCTCCTTATTGCTTAATCCACGGAATATACTGATTGTGGTGACTCTATAAGATGTATATTAAGAATAAGCACAATTATTAATTATCAGCCCTAACTTAAATAGTGTATAATATGAGGGAACTTTAATCGATGGGTAGATGGGATGATGATCGATTTAGTGGATTTGGTGATAGTGGTAGTAGTAGTTCAAGAAGAATTCGAGGGAAATGGAATCGTATTAGAATTGCCAAACTTGTAATAAAAGTGGGCTTTGTTATAATTGCTATGGTATTCTTATCTGTATTCATACCAAGATATGGATTAAACACAGAAATTATACAAAGAAGCGAAGGAGTAGGAACAATACAAACCATAAGCATAAAATTATCAAATAATAACTTTGAAACAACAAACGATGTAACTGTGCAGTTCGGTGAGAAAGGACGAATTCAAAATATAGGAAATATGGGTCCATTTTCATCAGTTATGATTACTCCTGAAGCCCAGGACATGAATTTCGACAAGATAATAGTAAAAGCAAATAATGGAAAAATGGATTCTGTTAAATTTAGATAGATTAAGCAGCATCCGAAAAACGTCAATTGCAAGTAATAGTATAAAATGTGCACACTTCTGAGAATCCACTATAACACGTATATTCAATAGAATGTTCATCTGGTTAATGCTTCAAGAAAAAAGTACTAGTATTTATACTGTATAGAGGAGGTAGCGCATGAACCTTGAAGGTATTATCAAAACTGAGGTAAATGCAGGCTACGATGGGAAAACAAAAATTTTCAAACCAATAAATTTCATGTTATGTGAATCATGTTTCTGGTGCGCTTCGTCGTTGTCATCTTCATTATTATATTATTTTTCAAATAACGACACAGTTTCTAACTGCCCGATTTGCAACAAACATTCATTAAAGCTGATTCCAATTACCAGCATAAGTCTACTACAAAAGGCTGGTTGTTCAAAATAGTAATGCTATTATGGACAACATTGCTGATACAAAATAGATTTTTTTGCAACAGTTGCAAAGATGTATGAAAAATTTAAAAGAAAATCTGATAGAATAGGTCTATTCCATTATTAAAATTAAAGGTTTGGATATATAGATAGAAAGACTATTTTTACCAAATTATGAATATGAGTTCCCATTAAATATAACTTCACATAAAGGAGCAAGTGGTATATAGACAAAGTATGAGAAACCACCACGAAGTTTCCTGAATGAATTTTACTCTTAATATGAGGTATATCTTTTACGTAATTGATCCAAATTCGAATGTACATCCCTTGTCGAGGAAAAAACAGAGATGGTGTATTATCCAAATAAAATTGTCAGGCAGTGATCAACGGAGAGATAGGGTACAACGAATTATGATGTTTGGCAGTTATTGGTTCTCTAACCTGTTTTTGCTCTTTTCACATTAAACCTGCCTTCTACAAAAACTGGTTCGTCAATTCCCCAACTCCATTTCTTCTTAGGTTTAATCCGGATATATGTAGGCTCTGGATGACCAGTGTCTTCCATGTATCCACCCTTACGAGTTACTATGTCTGCAGTACCGTGAATTCTGATGCCGCGAGGATCCCATGGATCAACACTTTTCAAGTCATCAATGACAATTGCAACTTTGTTATTTTTTAGAACATTTTTGTATTTAGTGGACTTTAGAATATTCATTCCCCCTACATAAAAGTAGTCGCCATCAAAATCAAAACCAACAGGTACTACATCTGGCTGTATGGATCCATCTTCTTTTAAAGACACTGATGCCGTTGATATTCTTGCAAGTCTCTGAGACTTAAGATATTCTACTTCTTTTTGGGAAAAAATTGTGTTAATCATTACTACTATAGATTAATAATACCTTTCTTATTACTGCTTTCCAATTCTAAGTAGTTTGCACGCCTGTCTCGTTCGATGTAAAACTAGCTCTCCAGCTAATCCAAATAGTCCTACTTCCCCTCATGGGTTAGAGGTAAAATATAAACCTAATAGTAGGACTATAGATAAGAGCATTAAACTACTATTACTACAACTGTTGCTTAGAAAGCATCTATTTAAAGAAATATAACTTATCATATTCCAGTTCATTTTCGGCTTTTAGAGCCCTAATGAGTTCAAATTCATTCTCAATTGTAGCAATCATTGCTTCTCTCCCTGAAGATGGGATATCATTCCATAATGATTGTTGCTTTCTTCGCTCTTTTTTCTTTGACTTGACCGGGCTGATTCTTTGCAATTTTTACTCAATTAATGTTGCTATAATATATTCAGGATTAATATATCATTTGTTTAAGTATCAAAAATTTAACGACACTGATGATTTGGAACAATTTGAGAATTCTTTGTCTTGATGACATTATAATTAACAACGATGAAACTTTGGTTGTTATCAACGGTAACAATACAGCAAACTCTTAATCAAAAGCCTATAAATTTAATTACCTATGCCGTATGATAGTGTAAGTAGGTATTCTATTTGATAGCTAACATTGTTCACACTAGTTTAAATCCTCGTGGAGGGAGTGAACGGCTGGCAGTTGCAGTAATTCAGGCGCTATCGAAAATTGGCATAGATATTGATCTTACTACATTTGAAGAGCCTAATGTCTCTAAACTGGAAAGCGCATATGGCGAGGTTGCCACCTCGGCTATTAAAAAAATTAATACAATAACTATCATTGATTCCATAGGAAAGGCAGAAATAAACAAACGCTATGATCTAACCATAAATACCCATGGAGATATGCTTCCTTATTTTTCAAAAAGTAACTCCATTACATACTGCCATTTTCCACTAGCAAAATACCTAATTGATTCTAAGGATCCAGAATATTCCAGGTTTCTAAAAGACAGAATCTTATCTACCATCAATTATACTAATCCGAGTACAAATATTTTGACTTAGCTAGCATAGCCTATGCTAATATGCTAAGAAGCTCTACTGTAATTTCAAATTCGGAATTCAGTCGCAGAGTAATATCGTATGACCAGACGGTTTCCTATATATTTCCTGGTTAATTATATATATGAAAATTGAAATGTACCCCGGTTTTGCTATATTAGCAACCTTTGTGCCATGAAGGAATAGTCGACAATTATATTTTTGATGATTGTTGCAAGCCCTATAATACTATTGATATATATATATCTTCTATTTGTTGCTCAGAATTAGAAGAAAACAACTCAGTTTTATGAAGGCCTTCGGAGGGATTTGAACCCTCCTCAAGCGGTTTCTACTGATAACTAGTTTAATAGTATGTTCATCCACAGCCGCCTATACTAACCAGGCTATACTACGAAGGCCTCTCAGTAATTCTGAGTAAGTAACTGTATATATAATTGTACATGTCCTTGAAACTGTATTTGTATATGTCAAGAGAATTGAAACTCCCATGCATGTAAATACCGTCGCTAAGATCGTAAGACGGTATTAATGACCTACTTGAATCGTGTATATTTTATCAATATCTTGATAATTCCTATAACACAATTTAATCTAGTATATTTTATTTCCACTATGCTATTCCAGAAGCAACAACAATATGCCGAACACCAATATTATTTGTATGGAAGGATCAAACAAAGATAATAAATAATATCCTTGACAAGCCTCGCGGATTTCTCTTTATAAATGTAGTATCACATAGCTGACAATAAAAACACAAACAAATGAACAACATTCTAGGAATCAATCAATAAATCGTTATTAATATCCATATACAGAACTATGATGAACACATACTCATGTCATTATATGGTATATTTGGAATTCATTCTGTGGAAAGTTGTCCACTAAACAATGCAGAGAATAGAAACTTAGTCATAAAAATGGCAGAAGAGCTTGATAAAGTTGCCAATAGAAATAATACGCACATACTTCATCGTTATCATTCTGGATTAGAACACACATTTGTATGGATAGTAGATGCACAAAGTGCTCATTCAATACAGAGCTTTATGACTGAATCAGCATGGGCAAAGTTCAATGCAATAAAGATAGTTCCACTGACAGCTTATGAGACTGTTATTGAAGAATGCAAAAGGTTAGAGACCAGCTGATTAATAGTAAATGACTATGCCTGATGCACTTTAATATATGAAGTCAATTGCATCACAAGAAATAAATTGTTTGGAAGTATTAATTTCCTTGCTTGTATTGTCACTTTGAGTTTCCCCATAACTGAAGAGGTAATTTCCGTGCTGAAGGAATACAATATGGCCTTGTGAAGGAAGTTCATACAGTAATAGAAAGGGTCAAAGAACTTGAATTAATTGTCTTCGTCTTATACTTGCTGTGTAGGTGATCGTATATAGTAATAGCATATTAAGATCCTTTTGATATAATTTTTGGTATTTTATTATTAAATTATAAAAAAGGTCAAAGCTAAGATGCAGAAATGCATATGCTTGCTTCAAAGATTCTACCCTTGTATAGCAAGTCTCTGCTCACTCTTACATTCTATACATAGTCATAGTAGGGTAAATCAATTATTTTAAATATAAAAAATTTACATTTCACACATAAGCTAACGCCGCTTTCATGTAAATTAATATGATTGACATCAAAAACTACTACAAGGTTAGTAGGAATGACTCTTACTTTTGAGATATTGTGCATAGGAAATGAGATACTTTCTGGTACAATTGTAAATACCAATGCTCATTGGCTTTCAAAAATGATTACACAAGCTGGCGGTTCTGTAAAAAGAGTTACTGTTGCAAAAGACGACGTTAATGAGATATCTTCCGTAATAAAAGAGTCGCTTGCTAGAGAACCCAGCTGGATAATTATCTGTGGTGGTCTTGGTCCCACTTATGATGATAAGACCCTAGAAGGTCTTGCTGTTGCTTTGCATGTTGACCTTATACTAGATAATGCTGCAATAGAAATGATGAAGGAAAGTTATTCCAGGTATTCATCAAAACATAAGTTAGATGAAACAAGGTTAAAGATGGCGAGAATTCCGAAGGGATCGATTCCGATTCAAAACCCTGTAGGCAGTGCTCCGTCAATATTAATAGCGACTTACAAAAAAGACAATAGAATTATAATATCTTCCTTCTCCTCTTCCTCCGGTACTGTGGCTATTGCTGATACAATGATAGTCTGTCTTCCAGGAGTACCTGAAGAAATGAAAGCGATATTTCTTGAAAGTATACTTCCAAAGATGAAGAAAATGATCGGTGATTTTCATTTTATTGAAACAACCCATGAAATAACAGGTGTGAGTGAAGCAATGCTTGCACCAACCATTTCTATGATAGTTCAATCAAATCCGGCTGATTTAGTTTATTTGAAAACACATCCACTTACATTTACCAATGACAGTAATAAACCCAAATTAAGAATACAAATTGTTTCGAAAGGAAGAGATAGGCATGAGGTGCAATCAAGATATAACAATATCTTTAATACAATAATTGATGAGATACACAGACTTAATGGAAAGGTGTTTGCCCGTAAGACCTTAAACTAGGTACCGTCTCTTTTTCACGACATTGTATAATAAAGTATAGTGTTCTGCTGGCAGATATTACCCGATCATTTAGATACTGAAGTTCTCTTTCTAAATTTGTTTTATTAGACTCCGATGCATTGATTACTCCTGGAAGTCGTTCACATTTGTATTCACCCTCTGGTAAAATCATTATTTTTGCAATATTAAGGAGTTTGATGACTTGATATACCTATATTCGGACCTCGCTACTTTACACAGCTTTACAAAATACGAGATATCGCCTTTAAGTTCTAAATATAGCTGAGCAACCCAATCAAGCTATACTAACTAGTTTGCAGGAGTAAATGCAGAGTCACCAATTGTAGTCTGGTTTAGCGAAGTGTCCATATAGTATGCTATCACAGCTGCAGGGGCGAGTGAGAACATTAGCACAATCTCGATATATAATTTCTTGAGTCTCTGTATCTCTATTTCTTTTGGTATTAATGACTGAACCTGAACTAAATTTTTCACTCGATCTCCTTGTAGGATGACTATTGTGTTAAGTTATAAGCGCTGATTAACTATGTGAATTAACATGGTTACTTATTACAATTAAATGCTTCTATACTGCCATATATATTCTCCTACTACAAACAAAGGTTTAGTACACTACAGCTAATTACCTGTGCTTTCAACCCATTCAATGGATTTAATATCAAATATCAAATACTTAGCAGTTATGTACAACACAAAGCGACTATACATCTTAGCAAGAAGAATCATGGAACTTAATGTGCTGTGAAGGAAATGATATCGTTGGCTTGAAAATAGTCACTTCTATGTCGGAAAGATTGATTCCCTAATTCTATATAATCGATTGGTATAAGTGTAGGCCAAAAAGACTATGAAACAACCTTGATATACAAACATTAGGAGGTATTAGTTATTTAATCGATTATTGTTGTTCTTCAGCTATTGTAATTATATCAGCAATGGAGAATTTGCGTTCTATGATTGCTTTTTTACTATCTATATTGTATAGTTTCATTGCTTCTGCTAACAGTTTATCAAATGTTTGAGAGTCAACTTCTATCTTGCTAGGCGGATCATATCCAGCTTCTTTAAAAGCATTTGCTAATGTAATTATTGCATCAATCAAAATACTTTGGCTATAAATGCTCTCTGACATGACTCAGTAAAGCACCTACTGCTTATTGAACCTAACATCACTCGAGGAGCTTTCCTACTCTAAAAAAGAGGATGATCTAATCATTTTGAAGAAAAGAGGAATTTTAAAATGATTTTTAACTACTTAGAGATTAGTAATATCTTGAGATTCATATTATCTAAGTAAAACCTTAGCTCTCTTCAAATGAGTCACTTTTATGTACAGAGGTAGTTGGAATGCATTGTACATCATGCAAGCCAATCGTAGAGAAGCAACGAAGAATGAGCAAGCAGTCAAGTGGTATAGTTAAATGCATCACACTAAATTCATTAGTGCATCCGTGTTAGACCTATTGAAGTTCATTATCATCTAGTAGCTGTTTGCAGAGAATACTCCTCTTTGAGATCCTTGTCGGAATAGAGTTCTTCTTTTTTTGGTTTTTTATTTGTAAACCTTGGTTTGTATCTTCCAAGCAGTATGGAATTTCCAACTACTGTTACAGAACTCATTGCCATTGCTAAACCTGCAAGCATAGGAAGCCATCCAAATATCCCAACACCCATAAAGGGTACTAGTATACCACCAGCTATTGGAATCAATCCCGCATTATATGCAAAGGCCCAAAAAAGGTTTTGTTTTATTTTTGACACTGTTTTCCTTCCTAAATCAAGTGCTGTCACAACATCTTTGATATCGTCTTTAATCAGTATTATACCGCCAGTCTCCTTCGCAACATCCGTACCAGAACCAATTGCAATTCCTAGATCAGCTCTTGCTAATGCTGGTGCATCGTTAATTCCATCTCCTACCATCGCAACTGAACCCTTCTTTGGTCCATTGGATTTTTTCAATCCAGATATTACCTGTTCCTTTTCCTCTGGTAATACTTGTGCTATGACTTTATCAATTCCAAGTTCAGATGCAACTGCTTTTGCAGTTCTTTCATTATCGCCCGTAAGCATTACTACTTCTATCCCCATTGACTTGAGCGAATCAACTGTTTGCTTGGCGCTATCTTTTATAGTGTCTGCAAGCGCAATTATCCCTGCAATTTTGTTATCAACTGCAACAAGAGTAGCTGTCTTTCCTTGAGTTTCAAGATGTTTTAGAGCTGCATCTACAGTTTCAGTAACTGAGATAGCCTTACCTTCCATTAGTTTTCTATTTCCAATAAGAATTGTGTGATCTGTGTATATGGCTCTAAGACCATGACCAGATACCGCTTCAAATGAATCTGGATTTGATACAATAATGCCTTTTTTTCTAGCGTAATTGACAACTGCTTGACCCAAAGGATGCTCTGATCCAGATTCTGCGATACCAGCTAAACGAAGTACTTCATGTTCACCTAGTCCAGATATATCTATTATATCAGTCACAGATGGTTTGCCTCTTGTCAAAGTTCCAGTCTTATCAAATACTATTGTCTTTACCTTCTTGGCTATTTCCAAATACTCTCCACCTTTGAAAAGTATACCATTTTCAGCTCCCTTTCCAGCACCCATCATCAAAGCTGCTGGTGTTGCAATTCCAAGAGCACAAGGACATGCAATTATTATTACAGATACAAATGCTAAAAGTGAAAATGTAAGTCCTATATCACCGACGAAGTACCATCCAAGCCCTACTCCTATTGCTATTGCTAAAACTCCTGGGACAAAATATTTTGCTACTTGGTCTACTAGCCTTTGCATTTGTGCCTTTCCTGTCCTTGCTTCTTCAACTAGCGCTATTATCTGTGAAAGTACAGTGTCTTGCCCAGTTTTTGTAGCTTTGACTTTAAGCAGACTACTTTTGTTTATCGTTGCACCAATTACTTCATCGCCTTTTGTCTTATCTATAGGAATACTTTCGCCTGTTACAGCTGATTCATCAATAGATGATGATCCATCTATTACATTTCCATCAGTTGGTATCCTTTCTCCTGGTCTTATAACCATGACGTCTTCTTCTTGTACCTGTTCTATTGGAATCTCAACTTCTTCTTCTACTACATTTGCTCCTCCTCCTTTTTGCCTTAGCACTTTGGCCATCCTTGGTTGAAGATCTAATAATTTTCTTACAGCATCGGAGGCTCTTTCTTTAGTTCTTGTCTCAAGTAGTCTTCCAATAAGTATTAATGTGATAATAATGGCTGCGGTTTCAAAGTATACCGACGTAAATGGGAAATAGCTTGGAATTAAGGTAACTGTTGCGCTATATAGGTAAGCAGCAGTTGTTCCAATTGCAATAAGTGTATCCATATTAGATGCTCTTGCTTTAATTCCGTCCCATAATCCCCTATAAAACCTCCATCCTATCCAAAATTGTAAAGGAGTGGCCAATGTCAGCATTATATAATTACTGTAGTGCATAATACCCATAGGAAATAAAGCACCAAATTGTGTAGGTAGCATATGAGGTAGGCTGAAAATTACTATAGGTATTGTAAGAGCTATGCTGACTGCAACATGCACCTTTAGCTTTCGTAGCTCTTTTTCAGGTTGTGTAAATTCATCTAAACATTGCTTACTGCAAAAGTAGTATTCTCTTCCATCTTTGCTATACCTGATGGATTCAGGTTTTTCTTCTACAAACATTCCACAAACAGGATCTTTAGCCATCTTCTTTCTTGCCTTGTTATCTCTTGTACAGAAATACACATGTATAACTGTAGGCCTTTACAATTGTAAAAATATAATAATGTCTTCTACAATAAAACTGACATGATGGAGATATGCCACTTCAACTGGATGATTATGATGTATCTATTCTAAAATCTTTACTAAAAGATGGACGCAAGTCATTTCGTGAAATCTCACGTGAGACTGGAATTACAACTCCCACAGTTAAAGCAAGATTTACTAGACTCGCTAATGTTGGATTCATAAAATCAGTATCTCCAATTTTCGATTCTAGCTTAATAGAAAACGAAAATATTCTCAGTTCTGAACTTGCCAAACAACAGAATAGCTCCGTTGGGGATAATGGGGTAATAGAAAATCAAAATGAAGGAAATAGCAATAATAATAATAATAATAAACAGCTAATTCAACAAGAGAGTAGCAGATTTAAAATAAAAAGGGGACTGAAAATAAAGCTAAACTGTGAATTCTGTAAAGGTCCTATTTCTTCTACCCCACATGTTTACAAGTTTGCAAATTATGAGCGGTTTTTCTGTTGTACAGGATGCATGTCAGGTTACAAGAAAAAATATGCTGGAAGAATAGAATCTATAAAAAGAAGATTTGAGGAAGAAAAAAATTCCTCGAATGTGTGACAGCATCTTTCTGAGACAGGCGATATAAAGAAAAACTCTCACTGCTTTCAGTATCCATATTTGCTTGGATTCTGATCAAACTGACTTTTGCAGTTTGATGAGCACAAATAGACTTTTTGTCCATTTATTTCAGAGATATGTTGCGCTTTCTTTTCGTCAACCATCATATTGCATACAGGATCTTTTTTTGTCATTTATAATATTGTATAGAAATAAACAGAAATATAAGATGTCAAGTTTACAAATGTAAAAAAATTTATGGTATTTAATGACCCACTGTTGAAGGGTTTTTTGTAATTGCGATGGACGTGGCAGTCTTTTGATTAATATTGCTGCGAGTATAGCTGCCGCTGCAGATACCAGCGCGGCGCCTATAAACGCCAGATGGAAACCATCTTTTCTCTTCTATCTTCTGTTTGATGTGCTGTATTCGAAGCTTCCCTTGCAATTGCATTTAATCCTACAAGACATTTCTCATATTCTTCTGGTAGTCTTTCGTCAATGTATCGCTTGATATTGGACTTTGCCTGCTGCCTTAGATAAGCCAACTCTCTGTTAATAGTAGGTTGGCTTATTTGCAATATCCTTGATATTTCTGACTGGTTATAACTCTGGCTTGCCAGCTCTTATACTTTGCTTCTGCGCCATTCCAAGCTATTCACTGATGAGTTCAAATTATTCATTATTTTTTCGTATAACAGAATGGTTATTCATATTGACGCATGGTATAGTTTGTGAAAGCTAGCTTTATGCATTGTGTAAGCTTGCACCACCTCAATATAATACAGCAACTCAAAGTGTAACACATCAACATAGCAGCAACAACAGCAAGAGTATCCTTGAGTTAAGTGAGTTTATATTATTTCACCCAGCTTACCGTATTTCGTGGTCAACCATGCAAAATCATTGAGTAAAAGAACAATAATGACTGTGATTATTGCGTCATTGGCCATCATAATTCCTGTTAGTATATACTTGATTCATAACTCTTCTACAGCTTTGGGAGCTCCTTCCATAACTGAAGATCCAAACCTCAAAGTTGAGACCCTAGTCAATGGTCTTTCTTCCCCTACTAGCATGGCATTTATTGATAATAATAATATCTTGGTATTAGAGAAAGGCGGGCAAGTACGTCTAGTATCAAATGGAGTACTACAAGACAAGCCAGTATTGCAAGTATCTGTTGATACAGAAAGTGAACGTGGCTTACTTGGAATTGCCATTATGAATAGTACTAAGACAGGCAATGCTACTACTGCTATTAATAACAATAACAATAACAAGTTTGTATTTCTATATTATACTGAATCAAACGGGGCAGATCTTCGAAATAGAGTTTATAGATACGATTGGATTGGACAAACTCGAACTCTCGTCAACCCTACTTTGATATTAGATCTTTCAGCACTTCCAGGTCCTAATCATGATGGTGGGAAACTAGTTATTGGCCCAGACGATTATCTTTATGCAGTAATAGGAGACCTTAACCATAGAGGTAAGCTTCAGAATATTATAGATGGACCCGAACCAGATGATACTTCAGTTATACTCAGAGTGAAGCCTAATGTTGGTTCTGCAGCCATGGATAATCCGTTCATAAACGATCCTAATATTGCAATGCACAAGTACTATGCATATGGTGTAAGAAATAGCTTTGGAATTACATTTGATCCCATAACTGGTAATTTATGGCAGACAGAGAACGGGCCTGATGGGTATGATGAAATTAATGTAGTAAAACCAGGCTTTAACAGTGGATGGATCAAAGTTATGGGTCCGCTATCAAGAAATGCAGCTATTAATACTGATCAATTGGCTAATTTTCCTGGCTCCCATTATACAGATCCTGTATTTAGTTGGAAAAATCCTATCGCGGTTACAGATATAGAATTTATGAAGTCATTAGCACTGGGAGAGAAATACAAAAATAATATTTTTGTAGGCGATTTCAATAACGGTAACCTGTATTATTTTGAAGTCAACAGTACTAGAACAGGGATAAAACTTGATAACAGCCAAGAGAAGGTTGGATTGTCTAGTTTGGTAGTAGACAATGATAACCAACTGTCTATGGTAACATTTGGTACTGGTTTTGGTGCAATTAGTGATATAAAGACGGGACCAACAGATGGCTTTCTATATGTTTTATCAATCAATGATGGAAGTGTCTACAAGATTGTACCATCCACCAGATGATTTCGGCGACACACACCTGTAGCATTAGTTTGTAATATGTAAAATAGAGCTTTATGCATCATGTATCTGATCAGTTGATTAATTTTTCCTAAAGATCAGGTCATTATTCCTCCTCCTCTTTTGCTTTGGTCATGTAGTACTCTATTTCTGTTTGCAGCAGAAGTATCCGCAATAGTTGGTTGGTTGTTTTTTAGATTTCCCTCAGGTAATGTATTTTCTGGAGTTTGACCAGATATTGATGCAGCAATATCGCTTCGGTTTCTATCACGCAGTTCATTGGATACTAAATTCCTTATCCTACTTGAAGTCACAGTTTTTTCTTTCAGTTGTGTAGGCTTTGACTTATTACCACTCCTTCTTCCTTTAGTCTGCTGTTGAGTATAATTCTCGTGTTTTATTTTATTCGAAACAGTTTTCGCAACATCCCTTGCCATTAGAAATGGAACACCAGATCTGCCTACTGTTTATGCCATTCGATTTGTATCGAAGTTTTCCTTGCGTCCACTTGATCTCTTGATAACTAATTCTTGTTGTTGCTGCTTCCTTTTTGAAGGTTTTGATTTGCTAACCCGTTGCTGTCTTGTTTTTGTTGTCCTACCATTATCTGTATTTCTACGCCTACTTGACATGGAGGTTTTTTTATTTACTTTCATAGCGTTATTCCTCTTCTGCTTTTTCTTCTTCGTATTGTCCTTGCCAGATTTCGCGCTTTTCATATTGTATCTATATTATAGATGGTTAAGAAATAACATATAGGCTGCCTAAAAGATCCTGTCAATTATGAAATGAAAAAATAATAAAATGGAGATGTTTACAATTTCACTTTGCTTTATTACTTTCTCTTTCTTGGTTTTACTGAATGTATTTTTGGTGTTTTTGATTTTTTGAGCATTGTTATTATTACAAGTTAGCTTTAAAATTAGCGTGTCTATATAAGTCGATTTATGACGATTAGCACAGACAATCCAGAGCGAGACAAGAAAATTATAATCGAAAATTTCATGGAAGAACTTTGTAGGAGAGACGATGAGGATAATAAAGGAGATCCGATCGTTTTTCCTGTAGAAGAAATACGACAAATACATTTGCGTACATTCGAAATAGAATATGTTAAGGGAGTTCTCAGAGAATATATATTGGAAAATAGTGATAACGAACCAATTGAGTTTTTGGATAACGAACTAAATATTAGATTAACCGATGCAGGACGTGCACGTTGTCATAAATATGGTCTTTAGAAACGTTCTGATGTTTCAATGATATCTTTTTGTTATGCACAAACAAACAAAAGCTAAAGTCTGTGTTGTTATTCCATTATCGACTGTGCTTTCGGTAGAGGAAGAAGTTAAAGGCAAAGAAGATGCTGAAGAGAATTATCATAGACAGAAGGATAGGAATGAACGTAAATGGAGATGGTTTCCCACTAATTCTTCATGAAAACTGGTATTTTTTAGAGAAGCCCTTGCTTATCAGCGTTATAGTATCTAACATGTAGTTTTTCACATCTTCATCCGTTTCCATGTTCTTGTATGTGTGATATTGCTTTTTTTCCATAACTACCTAATGCCATAACACCTTTTTTCTTATTAACGGAATCTGTAGAAAACATTATATTATAAAATACATTGGCTAATCGAAGGCTGTCCAATAAATCGTATATAGATTCTTTTGTTTTCTCTAGAAGCATTTCTTTCTAATATTATTATGACTATTATTATTCTACTAAGCTTGCAGCCTTTGTGATATCTGCAATATTGTTATATTCTCTTTTTTCTTCTATTTGTTGAAGTATAGATAAAATCTCCCTACTTTGAGGATTTTTTGACTGCTGTTGTTGTAGGAAGCTTATTATTTTCTCCTTGTCTGCTGGAAATTCTAAATCCCTTAGCACACGAGCTATAGCTGCAGTATATGGAAAATCATTGACTGTTTTACTTCTTGTTTCTCCTATTACCTTATCTTGTTTTCGAATAGCTCTTAATGTCTGATCTTCATTATATTCTGTTGGTATTTGTTGCTTCTTCTCTAGTTTAGAGGTATTCTCTCGTTTTTTATTTCGTGTAGAGGAAGACGATGACATATTCTTAATTTACCTATTGTATTCTATTTTTTCTGCTAGTAGACCAAGCCAGCAGCTTTAGCGACATCAGAAACATTTTGGTATTCTCTATCCTCTATATTTTGAAGCGATGATAATATATCCTCACTAGCATTGTTTTGTTCTACAAATTTTACAATCTTATCTTTATTCGCTGGAAAATCAAGATCCTTTAGTATTTGTCCTAATGATGCTACTTTTGAATAGCTTTCCACATTTACTTCCTTTCTTTGACCTTCGACTCCTGCTTCTTCACTTACAACCTTTTGTACTTCAGCTGGAACATCTTCTCCCTTTGGTATTTGTGAAGGATCACCTCGCTTTGTACTGCTACTATTATCATTATTTGATAATGAAGATGTCATTAGATAATAGTTACCTTGTGTACATCATACCTAATTAAAATTACAATATAGCAGATAGACCCAAGCAGCCTTGATATTATTTGCTGAATCGCCTATCAAAAGGGCATGAAGAGAGGAAAGATTATCCAGAAGTTACACCAAAAGCAATGTCTGATTTTATTTGTGCTGTATGTGGAAAATCATTTCAAAACCAAGATGATCTTATACATCACAGAGAATTTGAAAGAGCGCTAAGAAAAGAGGAGGAAGATGTCAAAGATATGGAACAGGCTATGAACCAGCAACTACGGCTACAACAGTAAACCAAGGATGGGTAAGAAGCGGCAGAAGCCAATTGAAAGAGTAGGCGATATTACAGCACTCAACACCTAATAGATCTTTTGTTTAATACATAATTGAATAATGAATGATGAGTTGTTGACATGATACCTTTTATATTAGATGTAAAACGTACTAGAAAACAATGAATAATTCAAAAATAATGTCTGTCGTTATTACCACAATTGCGGCAGCGCTACTTGCATCATCAACAGTTGGTTTTGCAAGCCATGTATTAGCCCAGAAAGATGATAACAGCAAAAGTGGAAGCAATACTGACAGCAGTAGCAGCAGTAGTTCGACCAAAGATGATTATGACAAGTTCCAGAGATGCCTCTCCGATGCTGCTACAGATGGTTCTGCGACAGAACAGCAAATAAAAGATTGCTTTGATTCTGTATATGGAGGCGGTAGCAGCAGTAGCAGTGATAATACCAGCAATTTGGGAACAAGTAGTGATTCAGGCAGCAAGAAAGACAATAATGACAATAACAACAATTAGCAAAGATTAGACATATGATAGAGTATAGCTATACTTAACTCCTTTTTATTTTCAAGCAATTAATCGCTATAATATTAACGGATTGTCTGAAGACAGAGAAAACCTGTAAAAACTAGAAGATTGGTTTAATGGCAGACCAGAGTTGATCTAATGAATAGTTAAAACATGCAAAGAATGTGTAATACCAACACATTTAAAAGTTATATTTGAATTGAGTTCTACTACTCTGCTTCTTCTCCCATTATACTTGATTTTGCTGTTCCATTTCCTATGCATGATTTTGATGAGGTGTTCCATTTTCACGTTATGAATATAATGGGAATACTTAGCTTTATCATTTCCCCTAGTTGCCAGCCATTCAAACATAGATTTTTAGCCATGTTATAATAATTAAGACGGCTGGATTTTGAGCATAGCATTGCATTATCTGTCCAAAACAGACATCCAAGTGTTATATCATATACAAAATTCCACGTTTAATTATGGTTACGCAAGAATAACTTACAATAATCCAACCTCTATTGACATAAGCATCGAATTTATGCTATAACTAACATACCGCTGACTACAAATGAGACAGTCAACATGAAATTGATGGTTATTAGAAACGGCCCAACAAAATATACAATGCAGTATCATGATGTCTCAATATCAATAATGCTTGTATATTGATATCGAATTACCAAATAAACGGCTACCACCTATACCTCTAAGCGATCTTACAGATGATACAGATCTACAAAATAGCTATGAATTCGTTATAAATTATATCTTGCAGACTGCAGAGAGACACACCAATCCTCTAAGGTGTCATCTACTGGTTATCGTCAGCATTAATACTCCCTCTAGATTTACTTTCGTTGTTTAATATGCTACGATCCAAATATGAGCCATGAATCTCTCTGACTGTTATAGCCAGAATTGTACACATGAACATTATCAATGGAAGATACTTTACAGTTTATTAGCAAGTTGCTTTTTCAGTGTGTTTAATGACAGATATCGCAAAAGTAGTAGAGATAATTGGTAACTCTGATAAAAGCTGGCAAGATGCAGCTCAAGTTGCATTAGATGAAGCTAAGAAGACAATACATGAGATAACTGGACTAGAAGTTGGAGATATGACTGCAAAAGTAGACCCGAATAGTGGAAATATTACAGAATATCGTACAGCTGTCAAAATAGCATTTGGTGTGAAACATTAATTATTATTATTACACGTTATAGTAGTAGTAGCATTAATCTAGCCTTTTTAGCCTTTCTTTTTATCCTCTTTCTTTCTTTTCTTGTTCTTGCTGTTGCTGTAATAAAGCGAGCAATATATGTTTCCCTGTTAGTTCTATTTTAGTTTCTCTACTTCTTACAACTTACTGTTAGTGGTTATAGATGATTCAATCTTTGGCCATAATTGATTCAACATCGAAGGGGTGTTTGTCATTATCCAATTAAACATGGATACTTCTTCTTCCGTATTTTGTTGACATACCGAAATCGCATCTTGTGCATT
>JBJMFM010000033.1:0-14924 GCA_045808425.1 Nitrososphaeraceae archaeon
GGCAAGTCAGGGTTACAACCAGTCAGAGATATCTAGGATGTTGCAAATAAGCCAGTCTGCTATTAATAGAGACATGATATATCTCAGACAGCAAGCAAAAGAAAATATCAAAATATGCATTGACGAGCGGCTGCCAGAAGAATATGAGAAATGTCTTATTGGGCTTACCACAATAACAAAAGAAGCATGGGATACAGCACAAACTACAGAAGACAATAGAGAAAAGATACAGGCATTATCACTAGCTAAAGAATGTTATTCTATGAAGCTAGATTTACTTACAAATGCTACTGTAGTTGACGATGCTATTAGGTTTGTATCTGACAAATCTAAAGATAAAGAGAAGATGGAATCATCAGACAGTAATGATAAAGACGAATCAAAGGAACCTGACTATGATGAATACAAAGATCAGCTAGAAGAAGAGCAGGAAGGGGAAACTGGGGAAATCATATCAACAACAATAAATCGAGTTTTCTAGGTCCTCTCATTGCCATCTCGAATATATTAGAACCTCATGACGTCCATCACCATAAAAATCCCCTCAAAATAAAATAAAGCATGTTTATCATCGTACTAAACGTCTCCATCACCTTGTGAGAAGAGACGGCCACTACTCATCTAGAACTAATAATAAGCGGCTGACTGTGACTTCTGCCTGACATCACAGGTTCGTTTGATTTGGAAGAAACTTCTAATTCAGTCAGTCATATAATATTTTCTTCGCGTTATCTAACTGTAGAGGTGTTGGTGGTACTACTAGTAGTAGTTGTACTAGTAGGAAGAGTAGCGTTTTCTAGATGCTTTATTATTTTGGGTTGTTGAACTATATCTGCAGATACTTCATAAGCAGCAATAAATGGCTGTCCATTTGTACGGAGCGCAATTGAACTAGCTACAAAAGGAATAGATGCAGAGAAATACGGCGATGTACTTCCTCCTCTATAATCAGGTATAATCCTTGATGGAGTAGATATGTTTCCGGGGAAGGCAGTCAAATGACGTACAAATAATTTTCCATGTTTTTGCACATCCAATTGTGAAAGTGTAGTATTATCTATAGGAATTCTATGACTTAGTGTTACTTCTACTGGTTTGGTTGCTGTATGTGTTAAAACTCCTCTATAGATTGAGCCATCATTTCTATAAGGTAAAATAACTACTGATTGACGGCCTTCATTTGGTTCAGGTTTAATCTGAGGATTTGGACTTGAAGCAATTATTCCCTGATGTACCACTGTTTTTTCATTGGAAGTAGCAGTATCCATATGGGTAGCAAACGCTTGATGATTATTATTATAGGTAATATTATTATTAACAAAATTTGTTATACCTAACAGTACTCCTAATGCAACAGCTATGATGAATATAACCAATGCTGTATTTATGTACATTATTCTGTTATGTTATAGGAAGACATGTTTTATAAGGCATGTGATAAGCATGTGATTATAATATATGATGAAAGACCCAATGAAAATTGGTATATTTCAGGAGAACAGTCGTGTGAGGAGATTTGAAAAATGACAACTGACACGAAACGATCGACAGAGATACAACGACTCTCCGCAGGAGACCTTAAACCACTTGCCTCCCTCATCGATTATCTCGACCTTGCGCAACATTTCCCCGGTGACGCTGTGCTGAATGGCGCTGACCCAGTGATCCGTTCGCCGCACCACCTCAGCGAGGCTTCGGCGATGGCTCAGTTACTAATCGGCATAGCTGGCGCAGCCATCTGGTATGCGCGAACAGGTCAGCAGACTGACATCACAATTGACATAATTGATGCACTTCACTATATGCACCCTACTCATTTCATTCAGCAGCAGGGTCGCCCCATGAATGTCGGGGCTGAATTTGTCGACGTGAACGACTTGTTTCTTTGTCGTGATAATCGTTATATCATGATTGAGGGGGGACCACCATATGCGAAATTGCTGAAGGGATATTTGAATTTCTTTGATTGTGGTTACAACAAGAAATCCATTGCTCGCGAAGTCGCAAAGTGGGATTCAACTGATCTAGAAGCGGCTTTGGCAAAGGCGGGTCTTCCCGTATCCCCTACCTTAACCCGCGAGGAGTGGCTTGTACATCCGCAAGGCAATGCCCTAAGCGAGACACCGGTTATTGAGATCGACAAGATAGCCAACGGCCCGCCCGTGCAATTCGACGATGGCGGAACCTCCCCGTTACAAGGCATTCGCGTTCTAGACTTCACTCACGTTCTTGCTGGTCCTCGTAGTGCCCGTACGCTCGCAGAATATGGCGCGGATGTACTACATATCAGTTCGCCGGCCTATCCCGACACATTAGCACAGCATCTAGGCGTAGATGAGGGTAAAAGATGTGCTTATCTCGATCTGCGTGAAGTCACCGATCGGAAGACGATGCAGCGGCTCGTCACTCAGGCTGACGTCTTCACTAACAGTTATCGACCTGGGGTGAATACCCGCTTCGGGCTGATACCGGCTGAACTTGCTGCATCTAGCGAGCGAGGTATAATTTGTATGGATATCAATGCATTTGGTCATTCTGGCCCCTGGGCTAAACGTCCTGGCTTTGACCAGGTTGCTCAAGCCGCTACTGGTTTTGCTGCCAAGGAGGGGGAGCCCGATAAACCCAGATTCTCGCCTGTTTTCTACGTGGGCGATCTCATGGCCGGCTATTTCGCGGCTGCTGGTATGATGGCAGCGTTGCTACGTCGATCGATTGAAGGTGGATCATACCACGTAAAGATCTCACTAGCGCGCAGCGAGATGTGGGTACAGGAGCTGGGCTTTCTTGACACTGCCGCACAGACATCTATACCGGCGAATGATATCTATCCTGTTAAAATGACATCAATTGATTCGGTTTACGGGAAATTATCTTTTCCTGCCCCACCTCTTGTTTTCAGCAATCTGGTTCTACCAAATAATGTGAGTCTTATGCCTTATGGGGCTGACGCGCCGGAATGGCAGGATTCTACTAAGGCTTTGGGCCATTCGCAGTGATCACGACGTTCCAAATAGTCATGTAGTAGCTATGTGTTAGTAGGTACAAACATTAAGCTGAATCTAATATAAAGCCCGCACCGAACAACCCTAACTACACCAATATAGAACTTTCATCTACGGCATCAACATTCCCTATTAAATTTCCTTCACTTGATCTGATAGTTTTTTGAATAGCTGATTCCAAGTTTGCTACCTCACCTTGCTAGCATGATCTGGTTGGTAAGCCGTTGTTCAGTTCTTATATTAGGCATGTATTTGCCAACACGCTTCCAAATAAAGGAATCATGAGTACTCTCGCTATTTCTTACAGCCCAAAAATCATAATCTCCATACTTCCTATCTCCAAATTGGTTTAGGCTTGTGTTGCCTGTGATTCCTTGATATGAGTCAGCTATCTTCACAATTGTATTTTTCAAGTAATTAATATCATGTGTAGCTTTAGTATCATTCTCGGCTAGCGCTGCTACCCATAACGCATCATAGGCAACACTAGCATAAGATCTAGGTGTTCTTTCTATCTGTTCATGGATTTGAGCCTCTATATGTTTTAGCCTTTCATCATTATCATTTTCAACTGCATATATTGGAGTTGTAAAATTCGTCTTCACTGCAAATGCTGCAGCTTCGGTATTTCTTATAAGTTTGTTATTTAGTGTAGAACTGTCAATGCTATAATCTAAAAACCATTCATAATGATCTTCATTTCATGCTTTTGCTGTATTAATCCCTGTTGAGCTAATATCTCGATATTCTTAGAACACCTCATTTGTTGTCATCTCGCCAGTTTCCTCTTCCTGCTCTTCTTCTAGATGGTTTCCATCCTTATTGTACTCAGCTTCGTTTGATTCCTTAGTATCTTCAGTACTACTGGAAGAAGATGATGCTTGATTCTCCCTAGACTTAGATGATACAAACCTGATAGCATCATCAACTACTGTATTCTTCAGGAAGCCTTTCATCAATGTATCGTTTATATTAACTTTGGCCTGCTCCCTTAGAATCGGCAAGTCTCTGTTTACAGTACCATTTGATACTCGTAGTATTTGTGCTATATCTCTCTGACTATATCCTTGATTGCTCAGCTCCTGCACTTTGCTTCTACGCCGGTCAATTCTGTCTTTTTCCTTATCATTATCATTACGTTCAACTTGCAAACTCAACTGTTCAGTTTCACCGTGCTTGTTCTAAAGTCGTGTTCGACTTCTACGCTTGAAAGGTAACACAAGTCCATAGTTTTTGATTTCAAAGGATGCATGTGAAAGTTAGCTTTATGTGTTTGTATCCATTAAAAATACTAGACTGCTGCAATTACATTTCCAGCATCCAAATGTGATCGTGAGAATCTCCTGCTATCTATTGGGGCAACTTAGCTGCTAGGATATCAACCTTCTCTATTACAGGTGCTTGGGAGAAAAGGTCAGAAGCTTTCTCCTTTAGAGCTGCAGCAACTCGACCTGACAAATGCGCTTGACGACCTGACTCGTCTGGAAAGGCATCAAAGATGCCAAATGTCGATGGTCCCATGCGGATTCCAAACCAGGCTGTAGTTCCTGGTTCTCCTTGGACTATTGACAGACCATCACGAATGAATCTTTCAACTTCTGCCTCTTTTCCTGGTTTTGCTTCCAGTCTAACCAATAATGCTACACTAACCGTATGTTTTCCTCTCCATTCAACAGGATCTGAATTTGTAAGCACTGCCTATTCATGGTAATTCAAATATACTAAATTATTTAAGAATTGTTACAGTATACGCAATATCTCTCTTTGGCTGTACCGTTTGCTGCAAAGCTCCTGGTACCTTGTCTCTTCTCCATTCTACTTGCCGTTCTCGATGTTGTTTCAGAGCTTAGATCAAATGTTCCAAGCAATAACGTATTACATATCCGATTTTTCATGCTCTCTTCTTTTCGTTTCAAGAGTGGTTGTCACTTTTTTGTTGTTCCACTTAGTGCAATGCTGATACAATAAATTTTTTGTAGAGCAAGAGGTAAGACAAAAAATGATATAATAAAGATGAGAGAAAAACTCAAAGGATTCATTTCTACGCTATATTAACAAGATGTCATATAGGAAGCTACTTTGCACTCTCATTAGATTCCCAAATACCAAAACTGTTATTCTCAGTGCCATGACATACTGCAAAATATCCCATCCCCGGTACTGCCATTTTAGAAACAACTACTTTACCACCTAGCTTTTCTATCTTTGACGAATATTCATCTACTGAATTTACATCTATAAAATTAGTAATTTGTTGATGTTGTTCTTGTCTTTTCATCATTCCACCGCCTATGGATGCTTTATTCCCTTTGTCGTCTGTCGTACTTACTATCCAATATTCCATATTAGAAGAAGAAATGTCCTTACCGTCTGCTCCAGGCCACTTTTCCATTTTCCATCCAAACAGATCGCTATAAAATTTCTTTGCCCTTTCAACATCATCTGCAGGTATTTCAAAGCATATTGTTCTAAAAATCATGGTACTTTAAAAATAACAAAAGTGATAGTTTGTAGACGTCTTTGTCAAATGCTGTCTTGCGTACTTGAAAATGCATGAAGATGATTGTACATAATAAAATATGTGAAAAGTCTCATTTGCAGTATATATCGATAATCAATAGTCAATTAATTTGGACAACATAGCATTTCTTGCAAATCCATAATTTTTTGATTTGAATATCTATATGAAGGTCAACTTTACTAGACTTTGTATATTAGAGCTGAAGGAATACATTTCCAGAAGCCAAGCAAAAGCAAATGTATGTGCATGAACATTCGCGAAACAAAAATTGTGGATAATAATAATACCATATGAGAAATTTGTGAATGAACATCTTTCAATATTTAGCTCACCCCAAGTTGCAGGAGTAGGATTTACAGAACAAGAATTAAAAGAAGAAGAAAAAGATAATAGTAATAATAATATTGATTATGTAAAATCCTTATATCAACACAGCTATGGGACGAGCGCTTAAAGATAAAGACAGTTTTGTTAAATTTCTTGTGCGTAAAAAAGACAGAAAAATATTAGGTTGCCACATCATTGGAAGTCAGGCATCAATTCTTATCCATGAGGTGATAGTAGCTATGAAATCTAATGAAGGTCTTGATACAATCGATAATATTACAAGAGCAGTTCATATTCATCCAGCTCTATCAGAAGTTATTACAAGAGCAGCTCATGATATTCAGAGAAAAATATAGGAGTTTAATTTCATGTGAATATATGCAAAAGGCAAATACTGATTTCATGGTTATACACGATTCAAAATACGAAACAGAAAAGGAACGATCCCCTGTCTGCTTCTCAATCTCGTTTTTGTTTTGTGAGAGTTCTGTTCACAATCAGAATCAACCATAGCAATTATAGACATTATTCTACAATTTACCATGATCAGCTATCTAAAGCTCATAAGGCCTACGAAAAAATTTCACACTACGTTAACTCATCGAAGCCTCAACTATGGGTATATGGCATGCTGATGAGCTATTCGTAAAGACGCGTAGTGATAAGATCTACAAAAGCAAAAAACCAATCTAACATTTCTATGGAGCTTTATGGATAGGAAAGCAAGGTTCTTGCTAGCATCAAAAGTCTCAGAAGCTAGAGACATCAATGGTACGGTAGTAGTAGTATTCAAAGAAGCGCTACATGACACTCAGGGTAACATGCCACAGCAATACTAACAGACCCATGGAGAGTATATCAAGCGGGTATAAAGCAAAAACTTTGGTCTAAAAACTGACCATATCTTTAAAGCGGCAATTAATAAGCCTCATGCCAACAACAATATTGCTGAAAGACTAAATGGAATGTTAATGGCGCGGACTAAAGTTCTATTTTATTTACAAATAAACGGAATAAAAAACTTGTTCTGGTATTCTAATTTCTGAATTTATTCAAGCCCTCTTTAGATGTATCCATAAGACATAATTCGATAATTTATAATTGTTGTACAATTATATTCTAATTAAGCGCAATGGATAAACTAGGATCATCTCCTACTCCCAGGGTGAATGTAAATACTATAATGAGAAAATCCCAAACCAGAGTTTGGAAAATACTAGAAGGAGAACCAGAGTTTATTATTTCTGTTGCCGAGACCCAAAATGTTTTAGATAAATTTGCAACATCAAAAATGAACTTTGTTATTTTAAATGTGGACCTAGTGGCATCAACAAAGCTATCTATGACACTCCCTTTAGATAGACTCACAATTATGATTCAAGCCTTTAATCAGGAAATGTCTCTTATAGTTAAGGAATTTGGGGGATTTGTTCTAAATATGTAGGTGACGCGGTTCTTGCATTTTTTGTTGTTTCTGGACATCAATCTCAAGCCAAAGCAGCATGTATTCAGGCAATAAACTGCGCAAGATGCATGCTTCAGGTGGCCCATGGGGGGATAAATCCAATTCTGAATCAATACAACTGTCCTGTGATAAATGTAAGAATAGGAATAGACCTTGGTGAAAATGCAGTAATACAGAGTGGGTGGGACATTCACCCTAATATAATTAATTTAGAAAAAAATAGTAAGAACAACAACATTAACAAAAAAGAACAGCCTATTATAAAGAAGCCAGTTTATGACATTTTAGGATACACTACTAGTATTGCAGTAAAAATGACTGCACTCGCAAATCCTAATCATATGGTAATAGGTCAACTAGTTTATGATGTATTAGAAGACAATCAAAAATCTGTCTTCCAACAGCTTGGCATCAGTCCAGAAATATGGAGTTATGTTAGCAACAATACTGGAGGGAATATATATAATGTTTATACAAATAAGTGAACACATTGCCTTCCAGCAGCAAAAATAGTTGATTAGTGTTGGATGCAATAATATGAAATGAAATTGGCGTTATCGCTTCGTATTTTATGCAAGCGTTCAGCATATTGACGAGTTAGTTCTTCGGTGATAAGGCCTACTTTTCTTTCTAAGAGTGAATCTCTATCATAAATGGTACTAGTTGCTGTGGTTGCGATATTGTAGTTGATATTAACGGGTAGCCTTCAATAATCTTTCACTCTTAGATGAAGTTAATAAACTAGTATTATATTTTAAACTATATTTGTACAAACCGAAGATCTAGTCTTTCAGTTTGTAGATATGCCCATTTAATTCAATATTGTCGGCAGTAGCAATAATGTGCTAAGGAGCAGATTAACAAAAAGTAAAGAATTTTTAGGTGATTAAAGCATAAGTTAGTTTGCAAATTTATTGTATGATTAATACATCAGATAAGACCCAGAAATTTATAGTATATATCCAAGAGTTTGATAAATACGATAGTAATGGAAGATTATTGTGCAGGAATCCAAATTGTAATAATTATCCAAAATTACCATATAGAAAGTACTGTTCTAAGAACTGCAACAAAGAGTTTGAACGCTGGTATTATCATAATTTCTATTGGGATCGTATAAGATCAGACATATTCAAGCGTGATAACTATTCCTGCCAGATTTGCAAAAGAAGGTTTCCTTATACGTATAGAAGAAGGTTTGCAAGATCTAGCAGATTGGAATGCGATCACATCATACCGAGATCTCTATATAAACAACACGGCTATCAATTTGATACACTTGAGAACAAAATTAGCGCGATATTAGAATTTTTTCATAATCCAGATAATCTTAGAACTTTATGCCACATATGTCATAAAAGTATTACAGCAGAATATATCGCTACTAAAAAATTGAAATCCTCGATTTGAGTATTTCTTTTTAATTTGATAGAATCGTTCATACTCCAGGTGTGATCTTCGCAAAAAATCTAAATCCAAAGATATGAATATAGTAGCCTGCTAACGGAACCTTATTTGGAACAATGGTTTTAATATGTTGACGCTTATATTGATTCTATGGTATTAGAATCACCTATATCGTAGATTATATAATTGGATTTTCTATCTATATCGGTACATAGTATAATGGTAGACGTGAACCGGGGGAACGGCGGCAGCAGGGATGACACCTTTGTTACTACAACTACAGCTACAACCACAACCAGAGACATATCTGCGGCAGCAAACACAGAGTCTATTCATTTAGATTTAGATTTAACAGGCGATATATATGACAATTTTATAAACGCCATAAAAACAGAAACTACAAAACACAACTATATTTTTGCACTAAAGAAGTACATGCGTTATCAAAAAGTAAGTAGGATGGATGAGCTGATTACATCAGATGTTAAACTAATAGAAGCTCGAATAATTTCTTATATCATCCATTTAAAAAATGTAGAAAAGATTGGATTTGGTACAATTAACGGATACCTTGCGGCCATTGTATTTTTTTATGCAGTTCAGGATGTCAATCTAAACCGCAAAAAGATATGTCGCTACCTGCCAGAACAGCAAAAAGCAGTAGAAGATAGAGGCTATAATACAGACGAAATAGCAAAAATGATTGAATGCTCAGATAACCGTGTTAGAGCTTTGATACTACTGTTATCTGTTGCATTTTAAATGTCATAGAGTACGCAATGGGGTTAATTTTTCAACAGACCATTTGAAAAGATTCAAAGCGATGTCAAAGTAGTAAATATTATTTTTATCCTATGGTAACTAGAAAGAATCGGCATATATAAGGTCCTGTCATTTATAGTTATAATGCTTTTACAAGTCAAGAGCAGATAGTCCAAATTGCTAATCCGCAACACGACATATATTATATTAATTCATGAAATAAAGTGTTATCATATTATCAAACAAAAAAGCAAACACCAGAAGTGAGCACCTTAAATGAGTGGTAATCTTTCATAAGGCATATTAGAACAGTTTTCTATGTAATTTTTGCAACAGCAGTCACATAAGTGTCTAAACGAACCCACATACATGCATATACACATCAATGCACAAGAGAATTGTGTTCATCCTAATCTGTGCGTATGTAGGTATGTATGCCCCTTATGGTAAGTTCGGTTGCTCGAGGCCATAAGGGGTTGTCACAATAATATTATTATCACTATTTACTATAGTTAGTCATTTCATTATCTTACCTTCCGCTTTCTCTCTAGATTTCTTTTCTTGCTCTGTTGTCTCTATCATATCCTTTACTACTGGAAAGAGAAATGTGTTCAGAAATTTTGCATGACGATCAACGTCTTTAAGATCAGAATTCTTTAATTTGACAACAAGACATCAAGAGTCATCTAGATGGAGCTAGCGAATTGGACATGAATATTGATGATGAAGAGGTAAAGTCAAAACTGCTAGGAGAAGAGTAGGAGAAGGAGGAATAAACTGAAACCACAATTAAAAAAGTTTGGCATAAGACAATAATATAATAATAGATAGATTACGATCGAATTAAACAGCTGATAAAGAAGGGATTGCGACCTTCATTCAAGTTTAGATTGGTTTAAGCCAAGCAGAGTGATCCTTCACCACCGACCATACTTTCTGCGAGGCCCAAACCACAAGCTCCATGGTCACCTGCATGTTCCTGTGCGTTATTAATTCCTTCTTTTCCAGAGGTGCTATCTGCTAATGCTGGAGCCGCAACACTGGCTACCGCTGCTAGTCCTATTGCTACCATAATAGCAATCTACGCCAAATTCCAAAACATTCTACCAGATGAACTGAGCCACAATAATATCGCCGAAGAACTTGAAAGAGTAAGAAATGAAATAAATAGTATAATTAATGACGATTCAAGAAATATAAAGAATCTTGCAGTTAGCCAAAGTAAAACAATTGTATTTAATGAATTTTTAAAACCACCTTCTATATTCAAAACGGCATTTTATATAGAGAGTGCTCATTCACAGGATCCAATATTGTTTTATTATGCTCATTGGATAATGAGCCTATCAACTTTACGATCTCTTGCTGAAAAGGTAATACACATGTCAAGAGAACTAAAGTCATTTTATAGCAGGTACAAGAATGATATTAGCTCACAGGAAAAGGGAATAGCATTTAACCATTTTGTTCGTGCGTACCAAGACTTTAATGGATATCTGATAGGTATCTACCATACAATCACGCAGTATTATGATCTATTTGTTCAGGTGTGTAATGAAATAGATCCTAACAATAAGGAAGAACCGTATATTCAATACAAGTCGGATATAGACCATTTTCAACTGTTAGCTGCAATTAAGGAATTACTCCTGCATGGATATATCGGAAGACTCGTTGGTTTTCCACTACTTAGATCCGCATTAGAAGTTTTCATTACTAGAGAATTATTCAACACGAACAAAAGTAGCAAATACCTCAATAATCGAATAATTTTTCTGAAAAAACGAATTCCTAGTATTAAAGCCATAATAAGAGTAATAGAACAACTCAACTTAGAACGATCCTTTCAAATCGATTCTCTAAGAAGGTTGTATGACTGGCAGAGTATTGTCATTCATAGAGGCATTAGAACAGACGAATATCTGTTATGGTTTGTCTATGAGCACACCGCACTAGAAATATTAGCTGCATTTAATGCCAACTTAAAACGTTACAGAGATCAAATTCTTGAAGAACTTCAAAATGACAAGGAAATACAAATAAAATAATGATTGATGTTATGCATGTAATTCAGCTACCTAATACAAGTTAGCCAGAAATGATCCTAATGCTAGCAATAATCAGAATAGTCTTATCAAAATGGATCTGAGAATTTTTCGAGAACTTTTTTTGAAACTGCAAATTAAATTTAAAGTTGTTACTAATTCATTCATTCCATCTTGCTCGTAAATGTCCAATTTAATTTGCAAATTAATGACAACGATATCACTTTTCCGGATTCAATTGTCTAGTAAATCTCTAATGTCTTTCTCCTAATATCTTATTATACATTGTAACCTACTATAGAGGCTACATGCGTTCCAGCATTCTCTTAGAAAAAGGAAAAGGAAAGGAGCAAGAACAACAATCCCAACTAGAACAGGGAGTACCTATATGTGGTGCAAACCTATCGTCACCTGTTGTAGACCAAGCAAACTATATTGGTGAAATCCATTACAAAATAGGAAATAGAGTATACATAGAAAATGCAGACTAATAATAGCAATAAAGGTGACAAAAAGACATCCCTGACGAGATAGAAGAGTATGACAACGATGCAATACAAAGAGATCTAGAATTAGAAAATATTGCAGGTAATTTGATGATTGCCGAATATCAGGTAGACAAATTGGAGCAGAGATTAAGTCAGCACGTTATAGGTGTAGGATACCGTTCTTTTAATAGCATGAAAACATCTTCTCATACTTTCAAATATGATGGCAAATGGTACAAGCTTTCAATTAAAGTGGAAGAACTATCCTCAGACAACAGCAATAATGATACGATAGAATGAAATCTCAAAACTAAGTATCAGTCTCAATACATTATGGGATATTGGCATTAATGTCCTCTTAATTTTATTTTTTGTTGTTATGATCATAATCATAAGAGTCGTGGAAATGACAAAATACTACAAAACATTATCGAACGATCCAGAAGAGACTTTGATGATTTCATGAAGACAAATTCGAGCAAGAAATAAAAAATTATTAGCTGAATTAAATGATTTGCGAAATAGACTTTTAATTTATAGGCTGATACATTACCATGACCCAATTCGAGATATTGATGTGGGTTATGTGGCTAGAGAAAAACAGCTATGGAAACCATTGTTAAGAGTATTTCAGAACACTAGCACTTTTGTTAAATTAAAGCAGTTGCTTTAGAATTCATAAGAGAATCTAGGGAACAAAAATTCCATTCACATACTGCATTTATTGTGAATATGATATTAGACCTAATTGAAGAAAACACACAAGCCGATAATCGCTATAAGCTAGGAGTTGCTGAGATATGGAAAAAAAGCCTCACATAAACTAAACTAATCTATATACGACACACAACAAAGACCCTGCCCTTTGAATAACGTTTTAACCTAATTCCCATAGACAGTTATAGTATAATCATACCGCAATAATATGTCTAACCTCGAACCATATTCCACTAGAGAGGACAGGAATGTACATTGTTGTCATATAGCTGCTATTACTGCGATTATGGTACTGAGGATAACAACGACTATCAACGTCATACAATCAGCAAGCACGGCTTACGGCATCCTTGTTATCCTAGTGGTGCTGATATTGAGAAGCTAAAGCTAAAGCCACAAGGTAAGAAGTGGGAGGTTTAGCTTTATGATCATGACTATGAATAAACAAAATGACCAGGCGTTTAATTTTATTATATTTCGTCGGCAGGTTGAACCGCCGGCTATTGTGTTGTTGGATAGATAGATAGACTATGGTATGAGGCATATGATGAAGACTTTACCAATCTATCAAAAGAATTGCAGCAAGAACTCGAGAATATAAGACGTGCTAAATTGGCAATGGATCTCAAAGCACAGATTGTAAGACATGGTGGGTAGACACGTAATAATATATTTCTCTGATGCTGAAGTATTAGAACAACCGTCAGAAGAATATGATAATGAAGAACAGACACGAGAACAGCGACTCATATTTCGAAGATGAGACTGTAAGGTTGACCGCTAGAATAGCAGAAGAATTAGAAACAGAATTGCGATCTTATAAGAGTAAGGAGAACCATAATACAAAAGAAGCTGCTGGGATCACATAGCAGTAATAATAATAATGACTTCATTTATAACTTATGAATCACCATTATACAAAATAAAAATAGACTACCCTGCTAGCTGGATGAAAGTTGATAAAGACACAGTAAAAGAGTACCCTGAGCTCTCATTAGCTAATCCAGCAGTAGTTGCATTTATGGCACCAAGAGAAAAACAGTCTGATTATATTAATACCGAGTTAGTGGGCATCTCGGTAATAACAACCCCCAAGGAAATGACATTAGACAAATATATACGAGACAGTATCGGATCGTTCAGAAATAGCGATCCTGACTTGAAAATTATAGAATCCGTACCAACATGGTTATCGGGCATGCCGGCGCATAAATTCATGTGCAGTATTAAAAAACTAAAATACCTGTATATTGCAACAGTTACACCTGCTACTTTTGTTGATGGTGTTGCTGGTAATGTTGTTTATCTAATCGCCTATATAGCACAAAACAGCAAATATCATATCTATCTACCAATAGCACAAAAAATGATAGACTCATTTAGGATCATAGAATAGATAGGTGGGTAAACAAAAATTTGTCTGTTATAATCTGGATATTAATACTAATAATGTTTGCAATATCAATGGTAATAATAAATCAATCAAATAACCCAGTTTATGCACAAGTACAACCATCTAATTTTACTAGTAATAATGATACTGGGGTACAATCATACACTTATGAGAATGGACAGAATGAAATAATAAAAACAGAGCCAAAACCAGCGCCGATAGTAGCACCAGGTACAACTTCAAATGATACACAAATCAGACAGGCCGTAAATGAAGTATTCTAGGGTGAGGTATGGCAGGGTCTGATTTTCTGGGAATTTGGTTCGATTTGGAGTCATGATTCCTAATCAGCTAAAATCTAAGTATCTTGCCTCCATTGTGTGACCACGTGCCAAGATTCATATTTAATTAATGACCGCAGAGCCGCCTTAGGTATGGTCGAGAATTACTATCTGCCATTTGAATAACTAAGCTAGTATTTTGATTTGTAACAATTTAACAGAGGATAATCTTTTAGAGTCAATATCAGAATGGTTGTAATGTTTGTATTAAAAAAGATATTGACCGAGCGAATGTAATAGCAAGTGGAAAATTCTCTGAAGCTGATGCAATGAACTATAAACTTAGTCCTAAAGATAAAAAGAATAAGTTTTGGATAGATTTGAAGACATCTAGTAATATTATGTATCCCCAGTAATCTACCAATAGATATGGACGATATAGGAATAGATCTTCTTTATTATTCGTTTGTCATTTGGTAGTCTAGTCTACACTTCCACCAATCAATACACCTTCGT
>JBJMFM010000034.1:0-5969 GCA_045808425.1 Nitrososphaeraceae archaeon
TCGGTGTCACATAGCCTTGTAGAATATCTTACAGAGAATAAGAGAATTCCTGTATGAATGGGATATCTTTCATCTGAAGGTGGCGCCACGTACAGAACTAAATGATTTCCTAGAAGGAACGCCAGAGAAAATTAGATATGCTGTGAAGCCAGCTGCATTTTTCATACACCAACTAATTAACTGCACTCGTTAATTATTGTATTTCATTAATATGTGTAAACATTTTTATTTTATCTTTCAAAGAACTGTTTTTCAGCAGCCTGTATACACTGCTAAAAAAGTCGGGGTCAAGGTAGAAAGGATTACAATAAAGCACCTAAAAAATAGGTGGGGCAGCATGACAAAACAAGGGTCAATTAACTTGAATGTAAACCTTCTAAAAGCTCCTGAAGATGTAATTGATTATATAATCTTGCACGAACTCTGTCATCTGAAAATAAAGGAGCATTCTTATCATTACTGGGATCATGTACGTCGATACATGCCTAATTACCAAAAAAAGATAGAATGGCTTAAAATAAGCGGAAATCATTTAATTTGAGATATTTTTGTTTGCCCCGAATTCCTTAAAGCAATTGTTTTGCCCCAGATTATGAAGTTGATTAAGTAGTACTAGAACCTACGCTTCCTTTAGGAGTTTGACCTGCTGTTAACTCTACAATCGAACCACTAATATACGTGGCATCAGCTCCATTCAGTCTCATACTGTCCTGAGCTGGTGCAGGACCTATTAGTGTACCATCTATTCCTATTGGTCCTGTTATAGAATCACCATTGCAGTGTCCTGGCAATGTATCGTCTAAGCTTGCATATTTTATCCAAGGTCCTTTTCCACCACCAGTAAAGTCATACCAAAATTCTACATGAACTCCATTTGGAATTCTCCATGAAGCTGTCTTTATGCCAATTGGTTTTCCTTGCGGAATTGGTGGAACGTCAGCATGTTGGTAACCACTACATGGATGATATTGTAGATGGGGTCCTTCTGTACGCATTGAACGAAATCCACCATCGTATGGAACAGACGCCTCATACAGTCCTGAAGCTTGATCAGCATTACCATGTGAGCCAATCTTTGGACTCCACCATGGTTTATCTGTGCAGGACTGAGGATCGATAGCCTTGTTTAGAGTAAAGATCCAAGTTGATTCTCTATCTACCAGCGTATGTTCATTAGCTATATTGAATCTGATGCCATCTGATTCACAATTTTCTCCTGAAATATCCATTGCAGTAAACACTCTACCTCCTGGCTTTGGAGTATAGATTTGGGTAAAGCCTAGCTGATTTGAAAAAGGCTGTGGTGGAGCTTTTCTATAAATTAGATATACTGATACAGAGAGAATTAACAACATGGACAAAATTAATACGACATAGAAGGCCTTATTCATCTATGGTAGTCCAGTTATCGCTATTAAGTGAGTATACAGTGTCCTGTGCAAAATCGACTGAATGTCCAGTACTTTCCACAATACAAGTCAGCATCTGAGAATTTGCGGCGGCGTACCATGAGTACTGCTATTGGCTTCTTCTATACCACTAATATCACATTGCGATATGTCAGTACTACCCGTAAGAACTGGTGACATAAGATCACCAATAAAATTTGTATGCCCGATTCCATACGCATGTCCAATTTCATGCTTTGCTATTGATTCTAATCCAATTGAGCTAATTGAATTTCCAAGAGCTTTTGTAGATATAGTTATATCTACATGAGTTATAAAACCTCTGGAATCAAAACTAATTTGTGATTCTCCTGGCGCTATTAATTTGATGTTTTTTCCAGCTGATGGCTTAGGCCCACCCATACTAATAGCATGACTTACTTTTGGTGCCTTGGAATTTGTGCTTATGTCTATATCTGCATTGCTATCAGTAACTTCTTGAAGTTTTATGTTTGAGATTTTTGAATTCCATTCATCTATGGCTTGATGTACTGCCTGTATGACTTTTGGATTGGCACTGTCGTCTATTCTATAAGTTAGTACCCCATTGGCAATTTCATTACCCCAAGAACAGCAAATCTGTATTCCATTTCCTCCTGTAGCTTTCTGTAGTCCTAATGATGAATGCACTGCAGCAGCATTTGCGTATTGATTAAAAAAATAATAATGCGATAATGAAAAATAAGATACTAGTATTATGGGAGTCAGAATAGATACTGATATAGTGTTTAGTAACAAATTATGATATGGCTTCATTGCACCAATTATTACATTTCAAATATATGTAAATAAGCCTTAATTACCAAGGTTTACTAAGAGTACTAGGTAGGCTTTGGAATTTGCAAATCATAACATAGTGTGTATTCTGTGCATAATGACCTGAACACATGAGTCACGATAGAAAAATCCCTTTCCCGACTCCTAGGTTAATGGCATATTCCTTTGGCAGCACAACGCAAAACGAAGCAGTGCCGACAATCCCAACAGTGCGATAGTCATAGTTGTGTTTAGAGCTTATTTTGTATTCGTGCTCAGAATTTTGGTTCTTTTTATAGTCATGCTATCCTTATTACTCATTATCATTTTAGTAATTGTTATAAGTAACTTAGTTATGTAACTGTTACTTAGAAATGGTTCAAGATAAATTACAAGCCCAAAAATGTTACCTACCAGATGACATAGTTGTCAATTATATGCGTGAAAAGCTACATAAGGAACCAAAGAGTGGCGAAACGCCTGGTAACTTAAGGAAACGGAAGATTGATGCTTTAGACAGGATTTTCAAATCTATGGCAAACCTGACATTCTTTTTTGAATGTATAGCAAACTATCCCGACATAGAGGACCTTTTTCATGATGATATCAAGGATTTGCTAGGCGTAAGACGTAATGATACATATAATCAGCAATATGGATTTATGCTTTCTAATTTATTATACAATATTTTGATAGTTAAAAGAACTGAAAATGGTTACAATGATTTCAGGTTAATGTTAAATGAAATTCTACAGCTGATTGTATGGAATAAAGCATCTGAAACTATAAGTGACGTATTTAAAACAGGAGCAGCAAAAGAGGCAGTATCAATGGACTTTGATAGGGTAAAGGCTTGGACGGGAATGTTAGCTTATAGTGTAGGACCAGAAGATAATAAACCTAGGAGGACTTTTAATTTCCAAACTGAAGAGCTGCTTAAATAGAAATCTACTTGCTAATCATATGGGTGGATTATCAGAAAATATTTTATAACATACAAAATGTCTGATAGCTTTACGTTCTATTGATGCTATCCTTATAGTATGTATTTTGAGTGTTTAATGCATAATCGATTAGAATATCCTCGAATATATAATATATATTAATTATCATATCAAATTATATATATAACTATTTATATTTATAGAATGCAATCTCACTTGTCAATGACTATAGTAATCTCAAAAATTGCGATTGTTATTGCTGCTATGACGTTAGATGTCATATTATTGGGATACTTACCAAACCTATCTTTAGGTCAAGCAATACCATTTCTGCCAGAAGCAGACAGCAATATCGTCACTTCTAGTAGAAATCATACCATCATACAGTCTAATGATAGTAATAATACTAAAAGCGAACAGAATAACAAGCCATTATTCACAGGAAAATCCAACTCCTCTTTACATCCTTTGAATAATAGTAATAATAATGGTAACAGTGACACAACAAATACAACAAAATTATTACCGTCAAAAGTAAATAATATTACTACTGTTAGTGCTACTATTACTAAGACTACAAATCTCTCTAATACTAAAAACCTGGACAAATTTGGTATATCAAAGCTTTATCCTACGAAGCCAAATGGAGAAGAATGGTATATGGATATGAGCAATCCTACAAGTGACCCCAGGTTTAACTTTAACGACCAATTCAAACACACAAAAGGGTCCTCTTCTGATTCAAAATTCATTTTTAACAGAAATCCTGATGGTTCATGGAATGTAGCTTCATCAGAGGTAAGATTAGAAGCTTATACTTCAGCAGGCTATGACCAAAGTAAAATAGTCACATATAATCAGCGAGAATTAGCAGCTAAAGGATACATGCAATCGCCTAACGATTGGAAAAATGTGGAAATTACTGGTTATGTGAAATATAATTCAGGCAAGTCCGATGAAAATTTTGATTGGTATGCAAGAGGGGGAAAACATACAGATGATAATAAAGGATGTGAGGGGACAGCATATAAAGGAGATTTATATTATTCAGGCAATTCTGAATTTGGAAAGGAGCAATCGCATCCACATGGTTTTATTAGTACAGATACAAAGCTAAATGCAGTCTCTCCACTACAGGGCAAATGGATTGGTTTTAAATTCGTAATGTACAACTTGCCACCAAAAATTGGAAATATTACCATGACTACTGCTACTACGGCTAACACACCTGTAAAGCTGGAAAACTGGATTAATGAAAATGCTGATGGTAAAACATGGACAAAGATAGATGAGAAGATTGATTATGGTGGATGGGGTAAAAGCGGTAATCGTTGTGGAGGAACTCAAGACCAAATAATTACATGGGGGGGCCCAATTGCCACATTTAGATGGGATAATGCAGACAGTGTAGATATAAAGAACTTTAGTGTTAGGGAGATTCAGCTACCTGTCCCAAAATGATAGAAATTAGATAATGGAATAACGAATAGTGTTCCTAAATTTGCTTATCAGCATAGATTTCTCTTCGTTCATATTCCTTTTTTGTGTAATATGGGCAATAGTCAATTACGCAATGTACCTGTATGATTTGTATTTTCAGAGTATAATGCTATTCAAATATGGAGATTTAGAGTGGTATCGTCATCGTTACACAAAAGAACACAAACCGTGCAAGTTGGACATCACATAATACTTTGGATAGGTATATTGCATACACGATGTAGAATTTGTACATGCGTAACGGTTATTTCACATTGCTCAATATATATTGCATATTATGCCTTTGAACAACAATAACAGATTATTAAAATTCACCTTGATTGGATTGAGTTTGTCACTTTCTGGATTGTTTGCTTGTATGTTTTTTTCAAGTAATAATAATACTGCATTTGCTCAACAACAACGACAATTAGAACAACAACTACAAACCTTAAATCCATCTCAGAATATTACGACGACTAATGCTACTAATACGCTATCACTTATAGGTACTGCTACTACTACAGTAAAACCTGACAAAGTAACGGTATCGTTAGGGGTCGAAACAACCAACAAGACAGCAAACATGGCATTAGTTGGAAATTCAAAAATAATGAACCAAGTAATTGATGCGTTAAAAGTAGCTGGTGTTAAAGATAATGAAATTAGTACGTCGTCATTTAGCATATCACCAACTTATAATTATTCGGAACCTTCAGTTGCAAGCAGAATAACGGGATTTACAGTATCTAACACAATACAAATACAAAGTACAGAAATAAACAATACATCAAAATGGATTGATACCGCTATCGATGCAGGTGCAAATATAGTAAACAGAATTGACTTTGCGTTATCTGATAAAAAGTTAGAAGAGGCTAAAAATACTCTCATAAAGCAAGCCATGCAAGATTCAAGAGCTAAAGCCGATATTGTTGCTTCTACAGTTGGGATGAAAGTAGTAGGAATAAGGTCAATTAGCCTCAATGAGCTTCCAGTTCAACCTCCTCCTACTCCTATCCCATTGGCAAAACAGTCGCTAGCAGCAGAAGCCAGACCAACGCCTATTGTATCAGGACAAGAAGAGGTCACTACCAATATAGGTGTCATATTTCTAATTCAATGATTATATGTAACATCTCTATAAAACAAAAAAACATCGAATAGTTGGCTAATATGATGGCTGATCATTTTCATGGCACACAAGATACATAAGAAAAATATATAGTTGACAAGTGAGAAAATTAGTACATGCCAGTAAAACTAGGAAAGAAGAAATACGAAAAATTTTCAGATGCATCTGCAGCAATTCAGAAAAAGAAAGGTATATCAAAAGATAGAG
>JBJMFM010000035.1:0-23498 GCA_045808425.1 Nitrososphaeraceae archaeon
AGAAGTTAATTTTTACTGGAGACATAGTCAATAATCATATGCATCCTTTCTTTGCAGGGGCAATTAGTCCAGAAAGCCGTTCACATATTTCAGAATGGGTTAAACAGATAGAATATCTACAACAAAAATATCCGGATGTAAAAATTCTTTTTCCAGGACATGGTCCAAGTGGCGTAGCAAAGGCTTTACTAGATGAACAACTGAATTATCTAAATACATTCAGATCATTAGTTAGACAACAAATGCAATTGGCACCAAAAGTAGGAGGAGAAATAGCAGTAGCAAATATTACTGAACAAGGTAGAGCATTGATAAAAAGTGAGTTGCAAAAGCTATACCCTGGTTACGATCCAGTAGCCACCCTGCCAAACATGCTCGATTATAACATAGATGCTCTTGCAAAGGAGATAAGTCAAGAGAAATAATAATAACAAAAACTCACCAATTGGCCTTTTTTTATATCAAAGCTATTGTCATCACATACGATGTAAGACGACTCCTGATATTTTTTTGATATTTAGTGTATGTTTTATATTTGTGTTCTATACTATATCTATATCTCAATCAGTTAAGTATTTTTTAATCAAAATGCGTATCCGCTTAACTGATCGTTATTCAATAAGCATAAAGCTTTGTCTTTCTAGAGTAAATATGTCAAACACAAAAGATGGAACGCCTCCTTAGAATCATGCATAGGAAATGGAACATTTGAGCTTGATTATGGATTTTCTTCTATAATAGATACTTTGGTCCGCCAAAGATTTTAGATATTGTATATATTTTAGCCCATTCTTCAAGTGACTCAATAACAGCACGTGCTTGATAGATATTATTTCCAATAGATACTACACCGTGATTTCTAATTATGACTGCTCTTACCTGTTCTTCCTCTTGCTTATCCTCTCCTTCAAAAAATGCATTTGAAACTATGCTCGCCAACTCTATCGATCCTGATGGTTTATTTGGTATTATTACTGGATTTCCTACTACTATCTTAGCCTCTTCTATTATGTGCTGAAATTCATTTACGGATATAGCGATAGCAAGCGTATAAGGACTATGAGTGTGAACAACTGCATTTACCTTTGATAATTTATTATAGATAGAAGCATGCATACGCCATTCAATGCTTGGTTTTAGTTTAGCACTAGTACTACTACTGCCGCAGCTAACTGTCCTATCTGTTTCTAAATGAACTTTGACCAAATCTTTCTCTTGTAAATTATAACGTGGAATTCCAGATGGAGTTATCCACATCGATTTTTTGCCTTGAATCCTAATACTATGATTACCAGATACTGATGATGTAAGACCCATTTTATACAAATCTTTGACACAATTTACAAGTATCTTTTTGTTATTGAATTATCATCATCACCATCATCAGCCTGTTTTGTATGTTGAATAGTATATACTAAACACTAGGTAAGGGTGGACAGAGACGAGAATATATGTATGCATGTATATATGTATCTAGAGTTATTCACCGTATAGTTTGCTAATTACGCCTGCTAATTTAATATCGTAATTGCTTATTCCACCAATATCGTGAGTTACCAAGTCGATGTTAAGCTTGCTGTAAACATTAAACCATTCTGGATGATGATTCATCTTTTCAGCCTCCATTGCCACTTTTGTCATAAAACCAAATGCCTGGACAAAGTTCTTAAGTTCAAAGGTTCGGTTCAATTTACCATTGACTATCTTCCATCCCCCAAGCTTCTTAACTTCACCCTCGATTTCTTGATCTGATAGCTTCTGATAGCTATCGCCTGCTGTTGTAGTAGTATTATTATCTTGCATATGTATCAATATAATATTTGTGAACTATGAATTAAGAGAAGCACTAATGAGGCAAACAGCTATCACAAAAGCTCAGTAAAACAAATAATAAATGCCTACCATATTGATAAACAACTATTACCGAAAGACAGAAAAAGATAGATGATAGATTAACTACAAGGCACAGGCACAGCTGACATTACAGGAACTACTGATGGGGGTTATACACCAATATTCAAGAACTTAATAGATATTCTTAACAAAGAACAAATGAATAGGCCTGCATGATATAGAATGTCAAGACCAGTCTTGGATAAATGGAAACCTCACCATAACGAGTTTAAGAATTTTATTAATTCCCTCAATGACATCATTACAAGATGTACCAAGTTGCGCTAGCCATGTCCTTGTCAGTCAACCGTAGTGATTGTTGCTGTTCAGTAACTTACATCATTAACTAATCTTGCCAAATATAGCTGAATGGAGCTGGAGCTGGAGCTAAATTCATAAGCTGTTGTTGAGTAAGATAGCAACTGCAGATGGCTCTATGGATGCATCCACTTCTATCGTGTTCTTTACCAAGAAGATGTCTACAGAATGGACATTCACCCGCGTGTTACATATGTAAATGAGAGTAGATTATCTCTACTAAGTATGATTGTAAACAAGTCAAATACCTTGCAGACTATCAACACTTTTTATAATAAATTATAAACCACTTTGGAGTTGTCAAAGTGACACTAATATAAACAGCGCCACTACCTTATGGCTACCACCATCAGGCTAAGCAATAAGAGTAGTGTGCGGAAATAAATCTATAGCGGATATTCGTTAGATTGAGGGTAACTTCACATAACGCGGTTCAGAATATATGTTAAGATTATTAGAGAACATATAAATAAACTGTAAAGTAGTTATGTCAAAATATCTTTTTCTTCACAAAAGTAGATGAACCCTTCTACCAGCAAACCTCGAATCCCTCCGGGTTTGAACCTTGCACAAAAAATTGTATAGTTAAATTTCATCAATCTAAATAGTGCTAGGCTGTGTCAATGATCTTAATCTTCTAATTCTGAGTATGGTCTTTAAGCTAGTATAAATTAAGATTCCTTGAAGAACGTATCCACCAATTATTAGTATTAATGCATTGATTGGCTTTGAAAAAGTGGCCATTAAATGAATGTGAGCTGGGGAAGTCGTATTACCTATAATAACTGTTAATGCCAACGCAATACAAGCATAAAGTACTTTTGTATATCCTCTCCAAACTAATACAGATAACATGATAAATGATAATTCTACAATAATAGCTTCGCCAATAAATTTGGGGTTTCCAAAAGGAATTGCAACGACTCCTAATGCGGAGATCAAGATAAGAGTGATTAATACATGACTATTTGCAGTCATAAATAACAGTATCTCATAACTGCACATTAAAGCATTACCGAACGTGAAGCACCAGTAGCTAGTGACATTTTCTAATACATGATTACCCTTCCGTTCTTTGCAAAACAAAAATTATAGATTAGATAAAAGAGATTTTAAGTTGCTATTCATAGTTTTTGTTGTTTAGTCATAATCGCTGCATCAACTTTGACGAAAAAGATTATTCTTAAAGCAACTGACTTACTGTTTAAATAAATTTATTGTTTATCAAGATCTCAATAGCCTATGCATAGGTCTATTAATTCATCTTCTTTAACTCTTGTATCTTAGCAGCAACTAGATCAAATCCTTGTTGCCAGAATTCATCCTTTGAGATGTCAATCCCCGACTCCTTAAGCAAGTATTCGGGCTTTTGCGAACCTCCTGCCGACAATATATTAAGATATTTTGGAATAAATGACTTTCCTTCTGACTTGTACTGCTGGTACAACGAGACAACCAATAAATTTCCAAATGAATATGCATAGCAATAGAATGGAGTATGGTAAAAATGCGGTATGTAAAGCCATTCCCATTGAAAATCATCAGTAACATTTACTGAATCTCCAAACTGTTCTTTCAGATTGTTCAGATATAACTCTGAAAGCATATCTATCGTAGCATTCCGTTCGGCCACAACTCGATGTGCATCAATTTCAAAGAGAGTAAAGTATGCTTGTCGCATTATAGTTGCATACAGATCATCTATTTGTTGTGCAAGTAATATCCTTCGTTCTACCTTAGTTAACCTTTCAGACAGCTTATCATTGAGAAGCATTTCTGCAAATACTGATGCAGTCTCAGCTAATGGGAGGGGAGCATGCCACACAGTCAGTGGTTTATCAGATGCGGTCATACTATGAATTGCATGTCCAAATTCATGGGCAATAGTAGAGACGTCTCTAGATTTACCATCAAAATTCAATAACACATATGGAGTGATTTTTGGCGATATCGAAGAACAGAAAGCACCACCTAGCTTACTCTTTCTTATTTCAGAATCTATATGCTGCTCATTAAAAATTTTCTCAGCTAATTCTCTGAATTTCGGATCGAAATCTTCAAACGTTTGTAGTACCGTATCAACCGCTTCGCCATAGGTAAACCTTTTCTGATGAGACTCCTTTATTGTTAAAGGAGCATATAGATGGTATCTCTGCAATTTCTTCACACCAAGCATCTTTGCCTTTTGTTTAAAATATTCTTGGAAAACTATCGAATTACGTTTACATACACCGAGAAGAGTATCCACAGTTGTATCGTCTAAGTTATTCTGTGTATTTGTGACTGAAATTGGTGATTTAAATCCACGCATGTTCAAGCATTCATCGCGCCATTCAATTATACGGTTCTGATAAATTTCACCTAATACACCACTATTTTTCTTGTAAACTTCCAAAAGAGAATTGTATGCCGCTTCTCTTTCCCCCGCCTTTATACTACGTGTAAGAGTGAGCAATTTTTCCCTATTAGTGAATGTCTTTGTGATGGACTTCCTGCCTCTTTTAAGTTTCATAACAAATTCGAAACCACTAGTCATTCTATCATAGATCTTGATAAGAGCACCGGTCCCTGTAACTTCGAGGGTATTAATGATCCTCTCTTCAGGTTCTGTTAATGTATACTTCGCAAGTAGCCTTAGATGTTTAAGATGTTCTCGGTAGACAGGAGATACTGACTCTATCAAACGTTGTGCATTTTCTTCATCAAGTTCTTTTTTGAACCATAAGTCAAAGAAGAGAAGTCTGTTGGCGATATTGGATCCGAATGTTGCCATTCTTGTTTCAAGTGCAGCCCGTTCATTTGAAGACGTATCAGCTGCATAGCTCAAATGGGCATAACCACTAGCTATACTGACCTTTTCTGATATTTCTTCAATTGAATGAAGAAAATTTTCGAATTCTACTGCTGAAATACTGTTATTAAGTTCCCCTCGCCTCCTTTCAAGTTGCGCTACCTTGGTTGTAATGGATTCCAGAAAATCTTGAAATTCTTTTTCAGTCGGATCCTTAACAAGGTCGTCTAATTTCCAAGATCCAATTTTGGGCATCGACAAGAGAGCCATAGAACACGTAAAGGAGAAATAATGACTTATTAGTGTATGTCCTAATAATTGGGCAGAAGATGTTGATTTCAAGTACTTGCGTAATCATTGTGGTAAAAACTGTGCTTATAGTACTAAACTTTCCTTATGTGACTGCTTATCATTGTAGTTTATAAAATGACTTATACAATGACAAAGTGTTTTTTCAAAATTATCATACCGCCTCCAGTCGTGGAGTGTCCTTTCGCTCAGCTGAGAATGAATTTCCGTAGCACAGATAGTATCACGGATTATGGTTACTCTAAACTCTGTATTTTTGCGAATATATTCTTGAAACATGCACGGAGCATATATCAGATCGTTTGCTCTATTGACTTGCCTTTGGCTTGTTATAGAGTACAATGAAAGCATCCAGCCATCACCTAATTTGAAACGTGAAGGTGTAGACTGGTCACAATCGAAGGTAATTTTCATCACGCGAGTTTACAAATAGGTTACATCGTCATTGTCATTAAAACTGAGATGACAGCTGATTTAATCAGATCCAAATGCTATAATGGGTTTTTGATTTTTGTTAGTAATTAGAGCTGTTGACATGGACCTTGTATTACATGCTATACCAAATCTTCCTTTAGTATCAACTGTTATTATTCCGCCTGTATTCTTACCAAATCTTTTAGTTAACATTTCAATTGATTTTTTACTAGATAAAGGTGCACTATTTTTTGATTGCATCTGGTCACAAGCATATTTACATAAACAAAGCCTCATAGTATACTCTCCATAGCCAGTAGCACATGCTGCTCTTGATTTATTGTCTGCATATATGCCAGAACCAATTATTGCAGAATCACCTATTCTTCCATGCATCTTAAGCCATGTTCCACCAGATGACACAGCTGAAGCAACGTTTCCATCTCTATCAATTGCAACCGATCCTACAGTAGAATAATGTTGTTGATGATTTTTTTCTTCTTGGCATGCCATAGATGAAAGCATCATCAACTTGATATTCTTTTTCCTTTTCGTTCTGAAATTCTTTAGAAGCCTACTATATTCCTTCATTTTTTTCTCATTTAGCTCATGAGGATAATCTTCAATAGCGCTGTCAAATAGCTTTGAAAGTTTAGTTGCCCCATCTGAGACTATCATCACATGATCTGTGCGCTCCATAATTTGTCTTGCTAGCTTTATGGGGTTTTTAATACCTGTAACCATTCCTACAGAACCAGCTGATATATCTCTTCCATCCATAATTGAGGCGTCCATTTCTACTGTCTTATCAATTGTAAGGTAAGCACCAACACCAGCGTCGAATACCCCACTATCTTCCATGCTTGCTACTGCTGCTTCTACTGAATCGACTGCGGAGTTATTACTGCTACTATTCTTCAACAAATCGAAACCATAAGAGACAGCAGATTTAAGAGATCTCGTGATTTCATTTGTTTCTTTTATTTTATCAACACTTGCTCCACCATGTACTAATATGCCAAAATCAAAATTCTTACCATCAGAAGTCAAAATTTGGTCATTGATTTATTCAATCTCCCTTATCAATTTTATAGTTAGCTAATAGCTTTCTAATAGTACAAAACAAAAGAGAAGATAAAAGTATGGAAGAGTATTCTCAATATCTTGTTGACAGCGTTATGGTAGGAGGAACACCTGAATAGGTATTACAAAGCATTAGAAAATATTTAGACATTGGTGTCAGACACTTTGTTTTACATTTATATGGTAAGATGATGCAATTTTAAGACTATTTGATTCTAAAGTGATTACAAGGATTTAGAAGTATTATCATGGTAGTAGTGGTAATACGAGTGAGGATAAAGAAGAACATCTTATCAAAAAAAGATACGATCTAACGTAGGTATCGAAAGTACTACGCAAGCATATTAGGGAGAAAGGGAATTCCTGTAAAGATGGATTATTATTCGACATCATTTCTTATAGTTCCATGTATGTACTCTGTGCTATAGTATTGTCGAGTAATTTGGTTGATAGCGCATGGCATTAATACAAACTTCAAAAATAAAGACAATTACAATAACTCTTATCTCGTTACAATTTCTACTATTAGCTTCGATATTCATTATTCCTGTATTTGGAAATGGATTATCTGATTATAATAACAACAATAAAAGTATAAATGAGAATGTAAAGTCTTTGTCAAAGACTGAATTTTTTTCTAATAATAATACTATGACTACTGTTGTTCCTTTCACCAATCAATCAACTATGCCTGCTATAGAAAAAATAACAAACTTCGGAAGTTGGGCACCATATCAGATACCCCTTGAATCCATCAAAAACATAGCTGAGCAAAAAAATGTAATAAATGCTATTCTAAAGCAAGGATATAATGAATATTATTTTCCAATGATTGATTTCAAGTCTAAAGCGACAAGATCAATGACAGAAAATCTATTACAGTCAGCAAATGGAACCAAATTGAAGATAATAATAATTTTGCTTCCTCCCTCAGAAGCTGGACCTAAAGGAAACTTCAATTGGAATAGTTGGATTGAATATCTCAATTTTCTTAAAACAAAATATCCATCATCGCTTGATGGATTCGTTATAGACGACTTTAATTTATTTAATAATAGTGTACATGCAAATAAAGTTAAGGGAAATAATCATGATGATAGTCATAGCCATAGTGATGCCCATGACAAGAATGAGAATAAGAATAAGAAAACTCCAAAAGAAACTGTTACTTTTATGCTTAAATCTAAACTTGAAGAAGCATTACAGAAAAGAAGAAAAGACTTGCACTTCTACCCCGTTCTGTACTTTGAAGGAGTCAAGACGAATGATGTAAAAAGGCATTTTTATAATAATACTGATGGTATAATTTTGGCAAGTACCAATTACTATAATGTAACAGATCTAGATCATAATCTAAAAGTTTTATCAAAAGTGTTTAACAACAAACCTATTAGATACGTTGTTTATACTGATAGAACATCCAATTTTATTGATAGTAGTCCGCCATCTGACCGTCTCGTATTGTCTACTTTATCAATAGTAAATGAATCAGGCATTGTTAAAGGTGTAATAATATGGCGCAATACGAATAGTCCTGTTATACGTGATTATCTTTCTAATAGGAATAACACAGAGTACATGTCGTTTGTTTCTATGATGGGAAAATTACAGCTAAAGGATGAAAATAGCAGTAATGCATATGGGCTATACAATCCACCACCACCACCTATCTCTCCTACCAAACAACAAGAGCAGCAGCAAAATAGTAGTAACCATCACCACAATAACGACAAGCACAAGAACGAGAAAAATAATAGTGATCATAATAATAACGTCAAGTTACCATCATCGCAACCATCATCTTCCATTCCTCCTACTCCAAGACTTGGAATCAGTACTTCCGATTTAACTCCCAGCTTAGCTGAAGACATGGGCTTACCAAAAAAGACCAAAGGAGCTGCGGTACAATCAGTTATTCTAGGAAGCCCTGCCTACAATGCTGGCCTCAAAGGTACAATATTAGACGTAGATGAAAGTGGATATCTAATAAGTAGAGGTGATGTGATTACATCAGTAGATGGGCACGAGGTTAATGGGGTTGAGGACATGGTTAAGCAAATGAAGAAAAAACATCTAGGTGACTTGTTAAGTCTTATTGTTAGCAGAAACGGCCAAATATTAAATATGGTGGCTAAACTGTAATGATGACGGGCAAAATATTATAGCAGAAAGTAGATGAACCCTTCTACCAGTAAAGCTCAAATCCCTCCGAGCCCGCATCAATATTGTCCCTTTATTAGAGCCCAGACCTATAATACTGCTAGACTACAAGATTTGGAAGCTAGTACAAAATATGAAGAACAAAAAAACAGCAACAAGAACAACAAGGACTACAAATTATTAACATGAAAAGATCATAACAAAAAGCTTTACCATATATCAGGATGGGTGAAGATGAAAAAGCGACTGATTCCTTTTTATAAGGTCTTTGATGTTGTGGTACAATGTTAGATTGTCTTCATCAACAACAGCAGTATCACATTCAAAATTTTCAAAGATAATGGTAGCAGTCGACGGCTCAGAACATTCGTTAAAAGCAGCTGAATATGCTTTAGAAGTAGCAAAATCTTTCAATGCTCAGCTGTTTGCAATTACTGTCACCTCTGTTCCACAGTCATATCATCTTAGGCAAGAAGATGTATTAGAAGAATCAAGTGAAATGAATGATAGCAAAGCATGGCTTGAAAAATTTAGTCGTGAAGCAAAAACAGACAATATCGAATTGAAAACAGAATTAATTAATAGTCACAGGCCAGTAGATTATGTTATACTAGAATATGCAGAAGAAAATAATATTGATCTGATCGTTGTTGGAACAAGAGGAAGATCAGGTTTCAAGAGATTATTACTTGGAAGTATAGCATCTTCAGTGGTAACATATGCTCATTGTCCTGTAATGGTAGTAAAGTAAAAAGAGCAGATCATCCAAGCTTAGAACTAAGAAAGAAGAAGAGAGATATACAGGCTGAGACTATTTAGACCTATGTATAGAATGGGTAACCAGGGATCCAAATCTATGGATATCATTATCGATGGTGTAAAATTAGAAAATTTGGAGAACTATAGGATACAATCCCCGCTATTTGATGTCACCTTTCCTGAAAACAATATTTTCTCAGTAAAAACGGGTAACACCAAAGCAGTTAACGATGGTTATTGGGTCTTCTTAGAACCTCTAACTGTTGGAAAACATGAACTTGAATTTAGTGCTAGCGTAATCGATCCTAGCGGTGTTAACAATTACAACACTCATATAAAAGACCATTTAATTGTGATGCCATAAAGTTCTGTATTGTATTATATTTTTCTGCACTTCTAGACTACAACAATCGGAGCATCGAGTAAGCATATCTGCTTATGAATTATTGATGTTACTTTTTTGATTTATTTTATGACGTTTTTCGTTAATTTCTTTTCGATGGACAAAAAGTTAAGGTTCATTTATGTACGTTTAATGGTAATAGAGATTTTAGAATTTACGAGCTTGAAATGAGCCTTGCAAAATCATGATAAAATATATTTCTGCACTGCAATGAATTCATTTGACATAGATTCACTTCATTGTTTTCTCGCAGTAGGGTTTGCAATCTTTCTTCTTCTTCCCTCTGTTTGATATAATATAATGCCAAACTGTGTATAGTACCATCAACTATCAAACCTTTATTTATAGCAGTATCATAAGCCGCAATAATTTCGATTGGATAATTCCATCCATTTTTCAATCTTTTAATATATTCTAAAACTTTATCATTTGACGGTAGCTCTGTTGGATCATACAAGAATTCATTTATGTATTCGCTAAACTGAAAGTTGCTGATGGTGCTGGCATATTGATGATAACTGCTCGCAAGCTTAGACCATACTAAATAGTATTTGCAAAGTTTTTCGAGATCAGCTGGTTCTATTATTTGACTGACATTACATACTCCAATTCCCTTGTACCTATTCCTTACTATGTTATCATTGTGTATTGCTTCAATAGATTCCTTTATTTTATTTGGAGGAGATATTTTATTATTCCTTGGAAGGAAAAAGTCTATAAGATCAAAAGTTTCCAATGTATTGAGCAGATATTAACTTGGCTTATAACTCTATTTTTGAGCAAGCCGTAGGTTTACTTGTTCTGTAGAGTAGCCAAAGGATATATGTCTCTGTTTACCATAAAATATATTTTTGCTTTAGTCATATTTCCACAATATACAGCATCAGAGTAGAGAAATAACCAAATTAATAATCAGTTTTGGCATATATGTAATATGTCACTACTCTGAGGGATTAACACCATTAGATTCTGATAACATCATGTTCAATGACCATAATTACTTTCCATTCATTACTTTATCAACAGCAGATCCTCTGAATACTGCTGATTTAGAGTCCTAATGTTTCAAGATATGATCCTATTTCTTTAAATGATGATGATGGTCATTCATATGTTCAAGGACATGATAAAGATGATATCCCTCACCAAGCAGAATGCATTTGTTGCATTTGATTCTATGATATGGATCAATTCCTAAAGTTCTATAAGCCCTCAAAATATCGTCATCATCAGCTTTGTATTCATATATAGATAAGGTCGCGGAGGATTCATCTCCAATTCCAGCCTTTGACATCAGCAAGCCATTAACACATACCTTGACTATAGATTTTGTTCTTGTTATTGACGATGTGATTTTATGATCTTCATCTAAATGTGTAGTTTCGGAAATTTTCATAAAGTGTCCAAAGCATTGTTCTTCAGTCGCATTTTTGAGTATCTCGTAAAGTTTTACTTTCTGTTTCTGCTTCTGTTCTTGAATCTGAGCCAGCATCCGGGTTTTCTAACATTATATTAGTTTATAAAGACATTGATGCACTGAAATTTTTGGTATTCGTTTGAACACCCCAAAAATCTAGGAATATGTTATTCTTTGTTTCACCACGTGCCTTTTAGCCAACGATACAAACGTTTGTGCAGAGCTTTTATATACGCATATGTTGTTTTCCATACGAAGATGGATTGTTTAGTTAAAAGGTCACAGCTAACCATTTGAACTTCAAGCATAGTAGCAGTGGAGAGTATTCATTGATTCATTTGTCCATACATGCAGGCAACTTTCCACCATGGCTTTCACGATATTGATTTAGCAATTGATCCTTTACTTGTTCAGCATTCTCTGTAACTAAATAACTAAATCTCCTCTCCTTGGCTATACAAGGATCCAATAGCGACTCCAAAGATTGTCTCAGATTCGTACTACTGCTCCCTATGTATAGAATTTTCATACTTGCATGTACCTTAAAGACTCCTGGCTTCTCAGGAGTAGCAGAAGTAATACTAGCTTGGTTAAAATCTAACCACTCAGACCAAATTTCTTCTTCCGTCTTAGTCTCAGGCAGTTTATTTTCAGTGTCGCTCAAATTTCAAGTATATCTACATGTATTGCTATGTATATTTCCGCAACAGACCACAGCAGCATACACATTGAGTGGGCATGTCTGCTTATACTGTTACTTTTTTTCTTTTATTTTATATTCTTTCCTATTAATTTCTTTTTCGATGGACAAAAAGATAAGGTTCATCTAGTTTGATGGCGAACGAGTGGAGTTATCTGCTTAAAATACTGCATTATAGCAATGACCATTTTTCACTTTATTTTTAATCATCCCGCTGATGTATCTTTGATCTTCAACTATCCCACCTTAACTTAGTCCAACGCACTTTTGATGATTGAGTCTACTTCCTTTCTGGCTGATCCTAAATCTGATGACGACGATGATTTTTCGCCATCATTTTTATCAGCTGATGATTTGCTGTCGTGACTTGTCTTATCTTCAGAACTACTATCGTCACTATGACTACTTGATTTAGAATTGTTAGTCTTCTTCTTTTCCGGAGAACTGTCATCGTGAGTAACACTGTCGCCACTATGCTTAGAAGATTCAGTCTTAGAACTGTCTGTATGTTTTGAGTTGCTATCATGCTTATCGTTGGTACTATCTGAGTTGGAGCTGCTACCACTCTTTCCTGTCAATCCACCATGATAACCAAGGTACATCAGTTTGTATGGATCTGTAAATGGAGAAATTGAAGCAAAGGTGTAATTCCGTAACTCTGTACCATTGCTTATTGGTAGTAGTTGCGGCTGTTGCTTTCCTTGTCCTTGTTTATTTATAGCGTTTAGCTGCGGCGCTATAACTGACTGTGATGATAAAGACTTGTTGCTGAGATTACTAGCTGGAGCTATTGTTGGCCCTGAAGCACCACCGGTCGATCGTACAAGCGCATTATTATTATCATTTGTAGTTGTTATCTGCTGCTGTTGTTGTTTCGGAGGAGCAGCTATATTGGCAACGGCCGTGGATGCAGCAGTTGTTGTTTGTTGTTTTGATGATGAAGATGATACTGCTGATGTTGTCGGCGGTGTTGCTGTTGATAATGAAGGCGGTTTTACTGTTTTTGGAATACCGCATATGCGTGCTTCAGTTGTATTAACTACCTTGAGACTTGGGTTATTAGGATCGCACATTTTTGCTTTGAATTCTGCCGATATTGTTGTGGTGCTAAATGAACGACTAACTGCTGATGGTGGTGAAGATGACTGTTGTGCATATGCATCGATATTACTACAAATACCGAAAAGCAATACACCAGCTAGAACGGAGAATACTGAAAAAGTTGAACGCGTATCATTCATATTAAATTATACAGATGCAATGTTATTATTTATATGAACTAAGTATAAACAAAGAAGTTTTTTATAATATTATTATGTTAATATATATACTAGAAGATACTTATATTTGATTAGCGTGTTCTCAATCTTCAATTTCATTTATGAAGCTGATAATTTCTAAAAATAACTTAGTTCAAAGTTTTGAAATATTAGCAAGATCGGTGTATTAGACAAAGAAGCAACATCCTATAACGACGTATCTGATTCGCTCAGGTTGGCACTAAATTTCTATCACTTTAAAGAAAGGATTAGTTGAATCATACGCTCTATAGTCATGTCATGAACTATACATATAGTGCTCACTCTCTATTTTTGTGCTTGCTCTTTTTTTTCTTCAGCTTTGTGTTTTGCATTATAGTGCTGTATATATTTTGAGTCCGTTTCAAATACTTCATTACATTTGCTGCACATAACAGGCTCTTTTTCTATACCTTCATCTCTGCTGGAAGTCATATGAACAATTTAAAAATTAACTTTATAAAAATTTACTTATGGAAGGTTTTGCCAATGTATAATGGGACAACAGGTATTGATATTACAGGTATGAATGCAAAGGTAGTAGATCCAAATATAGGGAATATTACCTAATACCAATGTATGCAGCTGTCAAAATAGCATTTGGTGTAGAGCATTAGCTAGCGCTACTATTATAGCATAGCGCTATAATGCCCAAAAGAAAGTATTAGGCAATATCTGACATATATCCCCCTTTATCCTGTATGTCCTTGATTATTTGTTTTACTTTTTCAGATCCGTATCGATCTGGGTTAGAAAATGCGTTTGAAGATGTATTTGAACCAGATTTATTTATTTTATACAATTCCTTCTTATTCTCCATTACATTTTCTTGCATGTATGCTAGTGATATGTTAATTATAATATATATCAGCTTTTGTTAGGCCAGAAGAAGGTTACATTTTAAACATACAAAAGGTCAATGAGTCATATAATGAATCTATTAAACTCATAGAAAGAATGAATGAAGTGAATAAGGAGTTTGTTGAAAATTATGGGAAAATGAATCAATTATACAAACAGCATTTTGAAGATATGCAAAGAATGAATCAGCAATGGTTTAACCTTTTCTGGAGACCGTTCATGGGTCAACAGCAACAAAAGCAAGAGCAAAAGCAAGAAAAGGAAGAAGAAGAAGATAAAAAGAAAAGCTAAAAAGGCCAGATTAATGCTGCCGCTACTATGTGTTAACCTCCTATGCTATAATAATAGCAATAATAGGTAGTAATAATTAATGTTTCACACCAAACGCTATTTTGACTGCTGTACGATATTCAGTAATATTACCGGTATTGGAATCTACTTTTGCAGTCATATCTCCAACCTCTACTCCAGCTATCTCATGTATTGTCTTCTTAGCTTCATCTAATGCAGCTTGAGCTGCATCTTGCCAACTTTTATCAGAACTGCCAATTATCTCTATTACCTTTGCGATATCTGTCATTATATGCACTGACAAAGCGAACTTTCTAACAAACGGTAAAGCATCTTGCATGGATTTGTATAACGTTTGTACAGTATGGTAGTAGTTGGTATTTGTTTGCTTTAGGGATTATCTGGTCGACTAAGCGTGAGTAACTAAGCAAAATGATAAAGCTAAGTATTCCTATAGTATTAAGCGTGAAAATGGAATGCCCACCTTGCCGTCGTGAGAAAGGTAACAGAGGTAAGAGTTTAAATCGTTATTAGAGCCTCTTTTAAAAGCAGGCTATTATTAATTATAACAAAAGTCTCGTTTTAGGACTGATAACAGTACGTGAACCCTCTGACATTTGTGCCATTTTGAATACAAATTATTTTGACCGCGATATCTCGGGCCTCAAAATAATGTCAAATTTGATTCACAACCCTCCGAGCCCACATTATGTACACGTTCATATACTCTTTGATCGAGGTAATTGGTACGCCATAAATCGTACAAAACGTTCCTTGACAGAAAACATAACTTTACAATAGACTAAGCCATATAATTACTATGTAAGAGCCATCAAGTGTGGCAGCAAAACTGCTGATTGTTAATAGGGAAGAACTTTCACCAACGTTTATTGGATTAGCTTTTATCATTTTCCATAACATTAGCAGGTTGCCAATGAGCTCAAATTCAAAAAAAGGAATCGATGGTATCAGGGAGTCCGAAATATATGACTACTCCACTTTAATGGAAGATAACAGAATAGGAAGAACCAGTGAATTATTTATGGTTCTGTCAAGTTCTGCACGCTCGTATAGAGATAGAAATTACATTATCAAAGATATAATCTCGAAACTAGCAGAGCATGGTGAGCTTAACAAGAGCAATTTAATAAGTTATTGTGGATTGAACGCGAAAAAACATGAGTATATTATTGATGATTTAGAATCAAATGGATTCATTATCAAAAATGAAGTGTTTCATAGAAAAAGAACAAATACTATTTACAAGCCAACAGAGAAAGGATTGGAATTCTATAGAGGCATATTGCAATCCTATGAAAAAATGTTTCCTAGAAAAAAAACTGCTAGTACTGTCAAAAATAGAAACAAATAAGGCAAATAATAAACTAATATTCTTTATCAAAATAACAAACTAAATAGAGCAGAAGTCATTATTGCAATAGATTGTCATTGTCTTGCACACTTTCGCTACTAGAGCTAAACTACTGCACATTTGATAATTAAATCGCATGAGTGAAGTTAGTTGTAACTCACCTGTAAGACATGAATAAAATATAAATAAAATGTCATGTCTATACATTGTCTAGATTAAGAGAATACTATATGAAAGTCGATTTGTATCTTGTACTTGAATATGACTTTCTATGATATACATGGTAACGTATGCCTAAAAAATGAAAAAATTTCACACCCTGCTTATGTTGGCCAGGGTTCCTCCCCATTTGTCTTCCAGAAGACTTATCATTATCTTGTGATATACTTTGCACGATAAGTTGTATGGTCAATTTATATGGTGATGACGATGACTTTCTTATTAGCGAACTACATCAAGACAATATTGGGGGTCAACGTTCCAAGATTGACGTAGTAGCCACCATTCTACATATTTGTCTAGATGGCAGTTTAAAAAATCACATAATCGGAAAGGGTAATCTAAGTGATTCTATGACCAATCATTATCTTACCTTATTGCTTTATCACAATTTGTTAGAAACTTACAAAGATGAGGGCAATAATAATAGGACATATTATAGGACTACACAAAAAGGAAAAGGTGTTATAGTACATTATAACGAGATACAAAAGCTCTTCTTAAAAAAAGGTATATTAAAGTTAGGCAGCAGTAGTAGCGATAGATATTATCCAGAAAAACGCAAATACGCCCATAATTCCACGCTATACCCATACAAGGTTCTCATTATAGATGATGAATCAGATATCACCTCCGCATTAAAGAGTGGTTTACAACTGCAGGGATTCAAAGTAGACGTGTTTAACGAACCCCTCAAAGCTTTATCAAACTATAGTGTTGGTACTTACAATTTATTGATTCTTGATGTAAAAATGCCTAAAATGAATGGATTTGAATTGTATAAAGTAATTAGGAAATTAGATAAGGGAATTATAGTTTGTTTTTGGACAGCATTTGAAGTTTGCTACGAAGAATTAAGAAAGATGTTTCCTGCAATGGATGAAAGATACTTTATTCGAAAACCGATCGCTATGGACGAGCTAATAGATCGTATACAAAGTATAATATCGCCATCAGCAGAGATGACAAATGCGATTACTCCTAATAACAGCGCTACTAATATCCAAGAAAAATGAGATTTTTCCAGTTTCCGCAGAAAAGTTATATCTTACTAACTATTATTGCTGTTTGTGCAACTTTATTAGCTATCCTTTCCTATCAATTTTCTAGTTCTTATTCTGATCAGACTCTTAGACTTGAGTCAGAAGACATTAGGTCAAATGCAAAAATACAAGCCGACTATCTTTCGTTAATTTTATCAAATGGGTTAAATTCCATTAAATCAAATTTACAGGTTCTTTCTAATTCCCATGGAATTCAAAACCATGACAATGCTAGCGGTATTTTGTTAGATGCAGTACAAAAATCTACAAATGAATTACCAGATTCTTATATGTGGATTGATGAAAATGGCAAATTGGTTTGGCTAAGTGGTAGTACTAGTAACCTGAATGAAGGCAAAAACCAAAATCCGTATAGCTTTGATTTTAGCCATACACCTTATTTTACAATACCTAGGAATACTCGCACTCCATACTACAGCGGTACTATAGTGGAACAAAATAACAACAGGAACCTTGTTAAAATGTATATTTCCTATCCAATCATTGATAAGCATAACGTAAATGATAATAATAACAATAGTCCTATAGGATCATTCAAAGGCATAGTTACTGCCATAATCACATTTGACCTCCAGTCGAACATTCTAAAAAAACAATCATCCGCAGAAGTTCAAAAGAATTTGGTAATACTTGTTGATAATAATGGGACAATTATGTCGTCTTACAATAATGGGTTAACTGGTAAAAATATATTTCAATACGCATCTCAAATCTCAGGCACTCAATCACAGCCACTAAATGACTTCCTCAGGCGCTCACTGGTAGGATATAACACTTATTCTACGGATATTGAGTTAGGTGCTAAGATGAGTAGCATTGTCTCAAAGCCGATAACCAACAATGGAAAAAAACTCTGGACAATATATGTTATTTCTCCACACGACCTCACAAGTACTGTTAACTCACTGTTTAAACAACAAAATAACTTTAGTACCTTGATAATAATAGCAATAGGAATAATAGCATTTGGAATCGCATGGATAGTTATATCATGGAATAAAGGGTTAGAATCCATTATAAATTCAAGAACCGTTGAGTTGAAGAAAGCAAACAATTATCTTATTTCAATCAATGAACAACTAAAAACTCATGATAAAATGCAAAATGAATTTATAAACATTGCAAGTCACGAGATAAAGACACCAACTCAATCAATCCTATTACATTCAAGCCTTTTGTTTGCCCAACCTGAAATAAGAGAAGAATCTATAAATGCCATACATAGAAGCGCTACCAGACTTCAAAGGTTGACAAATGATATACTAGATGTAACAAGAATAGAAAGCCATACATTAAAACTCAATAAGGAACGATTCAACTTAAAAGATATTATAACAGGTCTTCTAGAAGAGTATGATGCTGAAGTTGATAGTGGAAGGATTCAACTAATCTATGAGCCTAGAGATATTTTTGTATTAGCAGATAAATCAAGAATAATCCAAATTATTTCTAATTTATTGAACAATGCAATCAAGTTCACTCAGGAAGGATCTATTCATGTAACTGTAGAGAAGAAAATCGATAATAATCATGGTAGCAACTTTGTGGTCATAAGTGTCATAGATACTGGTACCGGTATAGATCCTGGAATATTGCCAAAGTTATTTTCTAAGTTTACTACAAAATCTGATATGGGCATTGGGCTGGGTTTATACATATCAAAGAACATAGTTGAAGCTCATGGAGGTAAAATATGGACTGAGAATAATAGGGATGGCAAGGGAGCTACATTTTACTTTAGCCTACCATTAAGCAGATAGATATGTTACCGATATGATAGCTTTCCAGTGTCATTTATAAATTCATTCTTAATACACATGATTTGGATATTTGAGTCAAATTTGATTCATACTCCTCCGAGCCGGCATTATATACGGGTTCATACTATTCTTATTATTGATAGTATTTTTACTATTTTTCCTTGATGAAATGGAAGTTGACGGTGTTAATAATGATGATGACGATGATACAGCTGCAGTAGTAGTAGGTGTTGTCCTGCTTCTTCTGTTTTGCATCAAAATATGCATGTATACAAAAACACTAATCGTTGCTCCAGTTAGTAAAGCATATCCCCAGCTACTACCAAATAGTGTTCCTATGCTAAACTTTGTATTCACTAACATAAGTACAATTCCAGATGCCATGACAACAGATGCAATGACTTTCATAAATCTCTGAACCCTTGGAAATAAAATAGAATATCGGCTGTCTTTATTCGCAGGAAATATTATCACAAACATAAAGAACATCATGCCCCACCACATAATTGAAGAAAAAAAGTGAGAATGTATCTTATAACAAGGCTTCCCAGCCCTTCCAGGATCATTATTATTATTAATGGCAAAACCGATCCTCAATAATTTTACCTTCATTATAGTGATAATAATTTGCTTGTTAATCAGAAACTTCTGTTATAGAATTGATTTCTTTGGATTTCTTCTCATGCTCAGTCTATGTATCAATTGACGAAGCATTTTGGCATCCAAATCTTTTATTGGTTAGTTGGGAATAGTAATGTATCAATATCTCACCGGAAAGCCAAGATTGTTGTAGTAGAAAACTAAGTAGTTAGGAAACTATTACATAATAATGAGCATCAACCCGCTACGATATTAGCATATTAGTGCTATGTTAGACACATTATTATTCTATTGTATTCTTTATTAGTAACCTGTAAACTCCTCAACTTTTATTCTGTCTTTTGGAATATTAAGATCATTTTGGATTAGGTCTTGCATTGCTTTTATCATACCAGGAGGACCACATGTATAAAATATTGAATTCTTTATTTCATCATCTGCTAAATATTTGGTTAACATAGCTTTGTCTATTCTTCCTCTTTCTCCTGTCCATTGTTGCCTGGTATGAGAGGATGTACCTTGAGCTCCTTGTTTTTCTTCTTCTGTAATGGTACAAACAATTTTCAAATTTCTGTTTATATTTACATATTCATCAAATTCCTTTTTAAATAAGGTATTTTCCTGATTCCTATTTGAATCAAACATCACAATTTTTATAGGTAATTGCTTATCTGTAGCGTACTTTATCATGCTTCTAAATGGAGTTACACCAATACCACCAGAAAGAAACACGGCAGGCTTTGAATAATCCTGATGTAAAACAAATTTTCCTTGAGAACCTCTTACTTTAACTATTGTGCCCTCTTCTAATGACGAAAGTCTCTTTTTGTAAGGTGTATCTCTAATTCTAGTAGTAATCATGACAAAGTCTTCTGTTGGAGATGAGGAAATTGTAAAATGTCTGATAGGTCCTTTTGAGTCATTGTAAACTCCACCTATATCAAAAAAGGCATATTGTCCTGCTGTATAGTCTAAGAAGGAACTCTGTCTATCATCACTCTCTCTTCCTTGTTGTTTCTGTTCCTTACTAAATCTAAATGACATTACATCAGTAGCTTCAAACTTTTGCTTTTCTAATAATGAAAGCTCATATACAGAAGAAGATCCGGAAGGTGGCTGTTGTTGTAGTTGTTGCTCTTTTTCTCCAGCAGTTGGACGTTTCTTAACTAGTATGCTATTGCCATCTACTTTTATTTCATAAGTGGGTTCTGATTCGCTTGCAGGAGGACTTGTAACCTCACCTGTTCTCACATCAAATCTAGATTGATGCCAAGGACATTCAACCTCGTAGCCCTCCAATATACCATCAGCTAGAGGACCACCTTCATGTGTGCACACATTACCAATTGCATAGTATTTTCCCTCCACATTTGCAATACATACATTTTGGCCGTCAATTTGAACTTCTTTCATTTGTGAAGTTTGAACGTCTTTTGTTTCAGCAACCTTAACAAAATCCTCCTTGTTTTGATCATTCATTATATGAAGACCACACCATTTACAATTTAGAATCTAAACTCTATATGCTTTTGGTTGCAAAAGAAGAAAAGAAGGTGATGATGCCGTGATAACACTTGTTTTAGAGAACTTATTCGGGAATTGTTTTACTATTCCATCCACCAGCGCATCTGACATCATGTTAGCCTCTTGACGAACTTTGTCATATGTAGCAATGTCAGCAGCGTAGTTTCCTGTGAGTCTAGCAACGGCTTCTGCTTTTGTGAGTGCCAGGTGATTGTCTAACATGTTCTTAAGGGCTTCTTTTGGCCAATTAGGATTAGCATTGCTTAGAAAGGTGGCAATTTGATCAGCATTCTCATACCACTTCTTCTCTGCTGCTGCAGCTCCAGTTGTGCTTCCTCCCTTTGCTGCCTTTAAGAGCTCTACAGCTCCCAGAATATGACCTTTAAGCAAGCTTGTCAATTTATTAGCCGCTTCATTCCCATAGAAAGGCTTTATTGCATTTCCGATATCTTCTTGATTTTTAAGAAGCCTTTCTGCAACTGCAGTAGTATCAGGCAATCCTGCAACATAGCTTATTATGTAGTTTCTAGTCCATCCTGTGTGATCCACCCATAGATCACGTAGAGCCAAGACTAGTTTAGTTGCTTCATCAGTAGCAAAGCTTGAAGCAGCTCCAGGAGACGATGTCTGATTTGGGTCGGAAGCAAAAGTGGTTGTTCTAGTAGCGGTATTATAACTATTGTTGTTCTTGGTAGCTGTTGCAACCTGTATGTTATGTCCATAGATGTTAGAAGCCAAAGCAAACAGCATAGACAGTGCAATTATTGCTGCTTCAATGGCCATCCTTTTTCTTTTGGTGTTATTTTTTGTACTTTTGACTTGCATATGTTTACGCATACATGTAGGATATATGAATAAAAAGTCAAGAGGTATGTTTAATCTTGATAAAGACAAACAGGGAATCAAGACAACTCCTTCAGGAGATACAAAGCAGAGGATCTTAGAAATACTACTAGAAGGTCCAAAGTCTTTAGGAGAGATTACAAGCAAACTGCAAATACAAAAGAGTGCTGTTAGAGTTCACCTAGAGTCGTTACAAGCAGAAAAAGCAGTAGAATCGCGCTTTAAGATAGAACACTTAGGAAGACCAAGAAAGATATACAGATTAACAGAAAATGGGAGAGAACTATTTCCTAGAAGGTATGATCTAGTATTATCATTAATACTCAAAAAAATTAGCGAGACAGATGGACAAGAACAGACAAAGAAATTGGTTGAATCTGTCGCAGATGATATAGCGGCTAGTATCAGATATGAAATTGAAAAATGCGGTAGTTTGGGCAATTTTGAAGAATCGTTGAAAATATTGAACTCAGTCTCAAATCATATGGGATTTGCTTCTTCTATTAGCAAAGAAGATGATAACAAGTTTTCTATCCAAAGCAAAAATTGTATTTTACATAAAGTGGCGGTAAGTCATCAAAATATTATCTGTCATGGTCTTCATGATAGAATGATAAGTAGATCATTAGATGGTGATGGAAAAAAACTGGGCGTTAATGTTGAATTAAAGGAATGCATTGCTCTAGGAGATAGCTTCTCCAGACATGTAGTTACAAATTAAGGTGATCCTATTAGTGAGTAATAGATATGAGAAATAGAAACAATACTTTGGGTATGTAGTCTCTAGTAGATGCAAGAATTATACTTACAAAACCATATGAAGTTCTCAGTATTCTTACTTTATCTTTATTTTTCTACAAACAATTACATTTCTCTTGTTCAGGTACTTTGCATAGATATGAATTTAGAACGTCTTTAAGTATGAGTTGGGATACAATTTGACGAGAAGACAAGCTTGTTGCTGTTAGCTGGTTATCTTTATGACTATTCAGATAAGCAAAAGGCCGTCTGAATTATCTAAAAATAGGTGAACTCTTCTGCCAGCAAATCTCCTGGGTTCGATTGTAATATCATTGCAAACTCAAGTTCTATGTAAGATGAATCTGACTTATCTGTTTTGAAGCCTAGAACTTGTGCATGATAGACATTTCGACCAAGGTGAAGCCGACTATCAAAATTGTGCATCACTAACGAATATTAATAAATTTTATGTAAAGCTTTTGAGCTCCCAATAATTTGATTTTATATACTGCCATTTTGTTTTCTGTGACTATCAACAAAAGAGACATCTCTAAGTGTTGTATCTATAATAGGCATCCTTGCTGCAAGTGTAGCAATAGTAACATTAGAAGAATTGGGGATCTTCGGTATGGCTCAAGCCCAAGGAAACCTAACATCAGAATTAACACCAGAACAAAA
>JBJMFM010000036.1:0-2811 GCA_045808425.1 Nitrososphaeraceae archaeon
TGTTTTCTAGTCCCTAAATCTCTTTTTTGTGCATGAACTTCTGATGAAGAAGCTGATGAAATCAGAGAATATGATGGTAATTAAGCGTAATCCTTTCATCAACCATCTGAAGCCTCTCTCCCTGTTTAGATAGATAGCATATCTCTTTGAGACAGAGTATATCATCTAGTATAATAATTGTGATTTGAATGAACGAATGATTACGCAGGTTGATATAACTATAAAGCATAAGGACAGCCTTGAAGAGATTTTGTAATCTGACCTTTATCATATATTACCGTCATTAATCAAACAAGGTAATAACGTAGAATAACTTTGACATATTCTATAGCCAGTTATTAGGAATGACCACTATTTCATATCCATTCCTAATATTCCAGCATTTCCCCAATTCTCTCTCGAAACTTCATAGATTAAAATCCTTACCTTTTCCTCATCAGTTTTCATAATCCTTGCTGTCTCTCTTGTCAACACCTTAACTAGTTCTCTTTTCTGTTCTACAGGCCTTCCTTGACTTATTGTAATTTGTATTACTGGCACAATGATTATTAAGTCATATCGAATATATTATTAATTTCTCTCTCAACGTCAGATTTTGGAGCAACCATCAGTAACAGTTTCAAAACCTTGGTTTTGAAATACAATATCGGAAAAATCACAATATGAAGGATATGATGTATATGATGTTCTTGTGTGGTAATGTTGTTAAACGTTTGGAACTATACTCTATATATTTTCTGGTAGACTGTCAATTTTTGATGGTGTATCGGACTTAATTAGTCTTGTCTATTTTAGTATCATATATATCATATACATCAGGTAGCATTATTTTAATGATAACTTAACATATTCTTCCACAGGCATACTTGATTGGGATTTACTAGACTGCAGACTGAAATACTAAGAGATTATATGAGACCCTCCTGTTGGTGTAATGAGAATGAATTCTAAGAATAGTTCCTTAACTTTAGGAATGGCTACAGCATTAACATTAGGAATAGCAATTATGTTTGCTTCACCATTATCTGCAACTACAAATATGGGTGGCGGTATGATGATGTCTCCTCCACCATCCTCATATTCATCACCACAGCAGTCTAGCGGAATGCCTGGTCAAAGTGACATCATACAACCAGGACTATATGCAAGAGGAACAATTGCAAGTTTACAAAATGATAAGGATGGAAAACCTGCATGGGTTGTTGCTGGTTTATGGAAAGGTAGTTTAACAAACATGACCTCTGCTGCAATGATGTCATCATCTAGTGCAACCAATGCAACAACAGCAAGCAAAACGAATCTTCCTACTGCAACGTTTAACTCAGTATTTGAGATGGCGATGCTAAATGGAAGTGCATTGCATAAACATCAGATATCTAACTTTGTGTTGACAGGTATGTCTATGCCAAGTGAAAATATAAGTGTATACAATGGAACTGCCACAATAACTATGAAGGAAGGACCAGTTAATGATGTACCTATGAGCGTTAGAACACTAAACAATAATATAATAAGCATTTGGGTAGACCCAGCAAAGACAATGAATCATTTTGGTAATACACCAATATACGGTACTATTACACAATATGTTATCGTAAGAAAGTAGAAAGAAAATTAAATATACTCTACTGCATATTTTTCTCTCTTTTTTATGCGAGTTCATACTTGCAAATTTATTAATAATATCTATTTTTTTTCCGATGTACTGATGTACTATAATCTCATTCATACAAATTTATTAGTATCTTATGCAAATACATTGTCTATATATTGGTGACATCGTCATCTCATATGCAAATAAAAAAATCATATGTAAATAATAATGAAATACGAAACCAAGAAGAATTATTAACGTTAGATGTTATCTCTCCAATATGGGCCAAGAGGTTAGAGGAAAGCAAACTACTTCCCATATTATCTCTTGAACGATTGCGATTATATCTTGAACTTAAAGACACCTCAAAGTGTGTAGTTGGAGAAGCATATGGCTTTTCTTCATCATATGTATCTAGCTGTAAACGGTGTTCTATAATTGGTTGGAAGTTTATGTTTTATTTTATGATTTGCTCATATTCAAAGTTAGAAGGAACCAAGAAAGAGTTTCTAAAACATTGGGGTGAAAAGCATCATTATACCTACTGATGATAGCAAAAATATTGACTGGGATGAAGTAGTAAAGAAAGAAGCAAGAGGGATTAATGATGCTGACTTTGGAGAAGTTCAATTGACAATGGGAGATACAGTCATTACTGAGAAAGGTGTCACAGATAAAAAAAGATTTTACTTGCCAAAAAGCCTTGTAGATAAATTTGATGGACATACCTTATGGTTTAGAACAACAGAGGATGAAGCATATAATACGTATAGAAGTGTTGAAGAAATTTTGTAAATTAAGGTATAAAAAGGCAGACATAAACATCATAAGCAAATAGAAGAAAGACACAATATATGTGAAGTATACATAAGTGAGTCTTGGTTCGTTCATTTTGTATGCTTAATATTATTAAATTGATTCCTGAAGCAAACTAGAGTCTCATTGTCAAAAATACAAAATTCTATAATATCTAACGTTGCAATAGTATTATTATTGCTGGTATTATCATTATTACTATCTTGAAGAAAGGTTTTAGATTCTTCAACAAGTATCTTCGCACATCTATCTTTAGGGAAGCCAAATATTCCAGAACTTATTGCTGGCATTGAAATACTTTTAAAGCCTTTTTCTGATGCTAGTATGAGGCTACTTCTAACTGCTTTTCTTAGTTTGTAATCCTCATTTCCTTCGCCCATCCTTGGTCCCACAGTATGGAT
>JBJMFM010000037.1:0-7129 GCA_045808425.1 Nitrososphaeraceae archaeon
CTGAACATATAGAAATGTACCTAAAAGCTATCTGGTGTATACGTGAACGAGGGGAAGAGGTTAAAGTTAGCTCCATTGCCAAAGTCCTTAATATCAGACAGCCATCCGTTGTAGAAATGCTTCAAAAGCTAAATGATAGCAGTCTAGTCCGTTATCAGAAGGGTAGCCTAGTACAATTGACAACAGAGGGCAATAGGATTGGAAAGCAGATGATTAGATGCATTAAGAATGGAAATTGATGAAGAAATGGTTTGTGGAATTGAACACCATATGAAGAATATATTTACAGATGCACTCTGTTAAACATCCAAGTAAATGTCCTCATGGTCATGATATCCCGAGAGGACAATGCTGCATTAAAAAGTAAAGTAATTATCGTTTCTTTATGCATCATGTGTACCATTGTATTTTTATTTTTCAGTAGTGGTCCATCAACAATATCGTTTCTCATCTGCACTTTAGGCTTCATATTGTGATTTTACATTTACACTCTTTTAGTATGTTTGCAATTCGCTCATTTAACTAGCAAGATCATGGAGGTAGATATACATCCAAAATAGTAATAGTAATAATAGCAATAGGAATAACGGTAGTGGAACAAGGGACATAGGTGTTATCTTTACTTTTACTATTTTATTAAGCAAATAACAGCCGTCAACTCGGGATAGTTGTAGTACAGAATGACGATGACAATAAATGTTATAGCTGCTATCATAATAAAAGATATCTTGCTCAATAACAGAATAATATTTCAAGAGACACTCTATGCACGGATCTCTGGTTGTGTAGTCATAATAGGCAGTGCAGGCTACATGTGGTATTTGGATTCAATAAAAAACAACAACAATATAGTCTATCAGGATAATTATATTAAGCTTAGCCATGCACCATAGTGTCGGTATTTATTAGAGATGCCTGCTATAAACCTGAATGGAGCCAATATACTTTATAACGAATATGGAAAGGAAAAAAACGGCAATGACAAACAACACCTTTTGTTTATACATGGACTTGGCTCATCTTCTATTGCTTGGAGAGATATTCCAGATGCATTATCAGGAAATTTCCATACAATAGCTGTTGATTTGATAGGTTTTGGTGGAAGTGACAAACCAAAAACAGCAGATTATACAATAAAAGGACTTAGTATGTTTATTGTGGATTTCATTAGAAAAGGGATTAAGATTGGAAAAAATGAGAAGATATGCATAGTGGGTCACTCATTGGGTGGATACATAGCTTCTGAGGTTGCAATAGAAAACAAAGATCTAATAGAGAAGATCGTCCTAATAGATTCTTCAGGTATGCTTGATGGGCCAACTCCGCTACTCGAACAATACCTTGCTGCTGCGACTGAAACAAACCCGATTATAAGATATGACAAGATTAAAAGAGTATTTGAAGATATGTATGCAAGTCCCTCAAGGCTGCTTCCCTTGGTAATAGATCTATTTAATTGTGTAATTGAAAAACCAGGTGCAAGACACGCATTTGAATCGGCTTTCTACGATAGCACAACAACAAAGATTGAATCCCAAAGATTAAGGCAAATTGAAAATATTCCTTGCTTAATCATCTGGGGTATAGAGGATAATCTCATACCACTAGCGTATGCTAATAAATTTACGCAAGTGCTACAACAGGCTGAATTTGAGAAAATAGCAGACGCAGGTCATTCACCATTTGTAGAGAAGACGGCTAAAGTATATGAAAGATTACGTACATTTTTGATCAAATAAAAGTGTGATATGCTGTGTATAATTTTAACCCTTTTGAGAATAAATGGTTGCTCTACATTTCTTATGGTTATTTAGTTGTAAAAACAAAAATAAAAATATATATACCAGAATTTTAAATTTTTGATATTTGGTATAGTCGTTAGCCTGTTATTAAATATGGAGAGGAACTACAGAGATACAAAGTTTATAATAACGGGACTAATAGATATTATCATCTGTAATTTTGCAAATAATAATTTACAAATTTTTATCCCATTATCTCTGCAGGGATACAGACATTATAATTATGAGATATCACAATTGCGGGTATTTGTGTTCGGAATAGAGAAGGAAAATTTACATACTGAATTTTGTCTATGCTGGTAGAGATAACGAAGAAAAAATATGCCATATCGTGATAAATGAATTGTTTGTGGAAAATGGAGAGAATGAGACAATATATTATAGTGCCGTGCGTTACCATAACCTGTTAAAGGGGTATTAGAAAATGCAGTGAAATGTCCCATGCATCACAATAAGCAATGATTAGATAGATTAATGCTTCATTATAGAACTGTCCAACGATATAATAGTGGTAATTAGACTAGATGATATAGAGGCAGCATTGATCAAGTATAGACAAGGTATAGGAATTTTGGGTATGATTTTTGCAATATTAGGAGGTGTTGCATGGTTTATACAACAGAATGTTATAGCAATAATTCTGTGGGGATCTGCAGGATTGATTTTATTAAAATTAAATAAGCGCAATAGAAGTATACGGAAGCACAAAAATAAATTACAATAACTAGGAGTTATTCTCTACGTCCATGTCATCTGTATCTTTTGTTGAAAAGCGATCAAGAAACTCTGGCGAAATATTAGCTACTTTCACAAGGCTTTGATGATGGTTAGTATTTTCTTGGCGAAACCAAATGATATTTCCATCTAGATCTATTTCTAAGCTTTTTGATTTATCTAAATATCTGAGTATTGTATTTATCTTAATCAGATTCAACCTAGGGCAGAGTAATTTTTGTAAATCTCTAACCTTTGGATATCCATTGTAGCTCTTTATAATAGTTAAAAAAAAGTTCAAGTCATCTTCCGTAATTTCATTAGCAGGTCTCGCTTTCCTTTTAGAAAATTTCGTAGATTTGATAAAAAGTACATTCGTGTACCGCTTTAAAAGCTTATGTAACAACTTACAAGGCTGAATACATCATGGATTCTTTATAGTATTAATGCTTTCTTCAGCTTGGTTTATAAAAACATCAGACAATATTATATTTCAGATTTTCTATGAATAATTAATCTATTCATAAGAGGAATATATGATAACTACCAATCATCGATCAAAAAGTTGAAGTTATGAGAATGTAGCTGTGAATAATAGCACCAAGAAAACCATTGTTTGCAAACCTTGACACAAAGAGAGATTAGGGTTATCATGTGTGGCTGGAGAGATAGGTATGTCAACCCAGGTATGTTCCTGCTTTCTAATGATACTTTTCATCTTACATGTTATATTAGTGCAAATATAACATTTCCAAGAGAAGGAAACATATTCATAATCAGGCTATTAGAATAGCTAATATTACTTTAGTTTGCTTATCCATCGTATATGAGGCGTACGCTTACATTGCTGTTTATAATAGTCCTAATATTTGTTCCAACGTTCACCTTTGCTCAAATCCAACAACAAAGTATCTTGCAACGTGAATACCATGTGCTTAAGACAAAAAATAGCGAACGGTTCGTTCTGCCATTTACCGCAGCAAATAGTGACAGAAAGAATCCGGTAGTGTATGTGTACGAGAAGCCAAAAATTACTAATTGGATTTTGACAATACAGAATGACCTGTCCTATGCTATTAGGCAAGATGCAAAGGCCATCATAATATTGAAGGAACCTCCTCCAAGTGAAAAGTTCATTGAAATAGCAATGTTCAGTGATGTTTCCAAAAAGTTCTGGGCTGCTGTAAATACACATGATGCAGGATATATCAGAATTTATGAGCGAAATACTGATGGGTGGTCTAGGGACCAGCCAATAATCATAGCTCATGCAAATAATCAAGGTCTGTCCATTACTAATGGTAAAAGGATCATTGTTGATAGATTATCTGTAAATGGCTTCAATATTGGATCAATTGCAGTTTATGGTAAGGATGACCCACAATCACCCATTAACACATATGCAGGCAACATATCATTTGATGTGACATTTGGTGATCTTGCAAACTCGCCAATTTACTATTTGCCTCTTGGTATGTTGGTGGGAGTAGGGGGGACTGTTCTTGGGTTTCTAATACTTAAGAAGAGAGACAAGGCTTAATCAACGTTGATAACATTTTGATAAAATTTACACATCTCTTTTAAATCACATAGTTTGCATTTTGGTCTTATTGGCGTACAAATATTTTGGCCATACATAACAAATGTCTGGTTTATCTTAAGCCAGTGTCTTCTATGTATAGTGAAACTAAGATCGATTTCAGTTTGTTCAGGAATTTTTGTACTCACAAGTCCCAATCTATTAGAGATCCTGTGAACATGAACATCAACAGGAATTGCTGCTGTGTTAAAACCGTATACTAAAACACAATTTGCTGTCTTTCTACCTACTCCAGGTAATTGCAAAAGGTGATCTATATTATGGGGAACATCTCCATTGAACTTTTCGACTATTAACTGTGAGACCTTTTTTATCGTCCTAGCTTTTACATTGTAAAAACCTACACTGCGAATTATCGCTCTAATTTCTGCTATATCTGCATCTGCTAGTTCCTTGGCATCCTTGAATTTTCTAAATAAGCATGCGACAGCTTTTGTTGTGTTTTCATCCCTCGTACGTGCCGATAGGATAGTTCCAATAAGTATTTTGAATGGATTGCCTTGTTCCTCTAACTGTAACCTCTTGAGAGCAGTAAGTCTTGGCATCTGATTTTCACGACGAAGAACTTGTTCCATCTTTTCAATTATGATCTCTATGAAATCCATTGCCGACAAATAATACAATCAGAAACAAGTATATACTTCTTTTACATACGAATTTGAATTAAAAATTAGTTTTGCAATATTTCTTGCTAAATTCAATGTTGTTAATACTATATTATAGTGAACGAGATTAGGAATTGATGCGATCTCTATTCATATTTGCAATATTTCGAATATGCATATTTTGTCGATATCCATTGAAACTTTTTGGATAGTGTTTAGGTACAGAGAAAAGAAATAGCAGAAAAAGACTCAAACTATATAAAAGATAATATTTGATTTAATATCTGATTTGTGCCATATTATTTGTTTGCACATACTGAGTACAGATTTTTGAATAATACGAAAATACTATCCTAGTACCAGATTCCTCTGAACAGTGTGGCAAAAGAAGAAAAAAATGAAGGATATATATATTTATCTTTCCTTGAGCCGGCCACGTCCCGTTTTTCTTGGCGAGATAATTCCAACCTTTCGTCCTGGCGGAGTAGTTCTGCCAACTGATGACTGACGACCAATATGTTGGTGTCTCCCACCACCATGTGGGTGAAAAACCGCCGCCTGCGCAATGCCTCTGACCGTTGGATATAGTCTTCCACGCGCCTGCATATATTTTGCTTTGTTACCTGCCTTTAGAAATGGTTTTTCTTTTTTTCCTGCTCCAGCAACTACCCCAACCATGGCCCTGCATTTTGGGTTGATCGTAAAAAACTTGCCAGACGGGAATTTTATTGTCACGCCTTCAGCGCTATGAGCAAAAATAATTGCAGAAGAACCAGCAGATTTTATTAACTTGCCGCCGTCACCAAAGTTCTTCTCAATATTGCAAATTGGAGTTCCGTCTGGAATCGATTCTAACGATAAAATATTTCTCGCCGTCGCTCTAGCCCCAACTCCCACTTCTACTTTACTTCCAACGCTAGTACCTTCAGGAGCTGGAACATAAGATAGTGTGCCATCATCAAATTGAATCTTCGCCAGTGGAGCATCTCTTCCTCTCTCATGTATAATATCTATGACGTTACCAGAATGATATTCGCCTAATCTGAAATTCGGATACTTAGCAGGAGCTATCTTTCCAACTGTAATTGCTCTAAATTGCTTGCCCCCTTTACCCCTTCTACGTACTAATGTCCGTTTACCCAATTCTTGTGATAATAACCCAAACAATAGGTGATTTAAATTTATGGTAGAACGGATTATGGCTTCGGTGTAAGAATAAGATATAGCTTGGATGTCGCAGTTAACCCCTTACCACAAGATGGCGCAATCGGAATTGAGCTAGCCAGAGATACAATAGACTCAAAATGCCACTGGTAAGGATGTGCCATTTGTTGTTGAGATGGATGGTCAAAGGATAAGCGGCGAGCGAACAAGAATATGCACTGGATCATTTTTTACTGCTTAGAGATAGCGACTATTGGACTGACTAATTTCATCATAAGAAGAAAAACGGAAGTTTATTGTATTTAGAATAGATGTAGAGCATAGTAAAATTGAATATATATTATCATCTACTTTTATGAATCTGGTGGTGATGTTTATTATTAATGATAGATCCTAATATTGAACTGCCGCTACTGCTATTTGGAATAAATAATACCTGTCTAGACGATACATATTTCGAAAACTTATAGATATTTTATCATCAAAAGCTCTTTTGTTTGCAGTAGATTAGAGAAAACTTTGTCTTATAATGTATAGACCTAAAAGGAAAGGCATGGCCTCTATGCAACAAGGGAACTAATACTCCTGCTCCATAATATTACTGTACGTAGTGTTTTAATGTAAAATCTCTTCATTGATTTTAGGATATGCAGCCCATTTCTATTTATCAGAACCTGCATCTTTATCAACTATCCTTTTTCTGGACTTTGATTGCTGTTTACGTGCTGCCTCTATGTTATCTTCTCTTATTTCCTCTAACTTGTCGTAATTTCCATCTTCTTCATAGACATCATTCAAATAATATCAAATGGAGATTTGAAATAATAAACCTTTTTGATCTATATAAATAAATGAAATACACTCCTAGTTCTTAAGCATGATTTGAAAGGCGTCTTCCTCTGATCGATACTATCAATCGAGAAGGTTTCTATCTGAGGATGGTTGTAATTACCAGTGTCAGGTACAGTAATTGAGTAAAGTTTGTCTTGGATTCACCTAACCCGCTAATTACATGGATTCATATACAGAAAGTATGTAAATACATCATCACCTAGGATGTCAATTAGGCAGTGTCAGAGATCTATTTAATGTGTTAACAACATGATCTTACCACAAAACTATTTTCACATGTGGATAAAAACATTCCCACAAGTAGAGGCTTCAAATAAGATGATAAACTATCATATTATACCATATGACAACAGCTTATGTGTTAGTTCTATGTAATTACAGTTACTCTGAAT
>JBJMFM010000038.1:0-6511 GCA_045808425.1 Nitrososphaeraceae archaeon
GCATTAGAAACCCCCTTTAGCAGCAGTGTTTGGAATAAATATGCCTATAAACATAGAGCAAACACATGTCCTCTAGCGAGCCTATAATATGCGAAGAATGCGGACAAGTGTTTGATACAATCGAGTCGCTTAAAGATCATCGAGAGATAGAAGCAAAAGAAAAAGAATTGAGAAATAAAGGAATCGGTGACTGAATCGCTAGACATATTTTATAGTAATCATACTACATTTATAGTAATATATCACCAGGCGTATTACGGTTTGGTCATGGCAAATGGAAAGAAGTACCTTGTCTCCCAATAACTTCATGTTCCAATTTTAACATGAATTCTGCCATTAAGAGACTTTATAGTGCTTGTTTCGCGTCTACCTTGCATCTTAGATAGATCCCATATATGCATTAATTTTTGCTAGCATATTGTTTTCCACGGTAAGGTCGATCCAGTTTGCAACAATTGTCAAGTCATTGGTTCGATACGTCTCTTCTGACTTTCTTCCTTATGACTAGATGCCCATTGAGCTACTCTTGGAGCATTTTTTGTTAATGCATTTACAATAGCCGCTAATAGATACTTGAAAAATCGCCCTGTGATAAATTTAAGTTCATTTGGGACCCGAAAATTCTTGCTTTTTATCTGATGGCTTAATCAACAAATACTGTTTTATTTGATATGACTGAAATTAATAATACCTTTGATCAAAAAAATACTATCAATTCAAAATATCAGCATTGAAACTCTTGGTACCTTAGAAAGATTATTTCATTTAGATGGCTTTCGAATTGAAAAAGTTGACGCTCAAGATGACCCAATTCCAATTAATGCAAATCAATACTCTGCGATAGTCATCCTAGGCGGCCCTATGGCAGCTTACGATAATATTAGATATCTTACAAAAGAACAGGAGCTCATTAGAAATGCAGTAAGAAATAAAGTTCCTGTTCTTGGAATTTGTTTAGGATCGCAATTGATCGCTCAGGCTATAGGAGGTAGAGTTTACAAAGGCCCTAAAAAGGAGATTGGATGGTATAACGTCAATGTTAGCCCTCATGGACACAGAAATCTGTTTAAAGGCATCACAGGTAAAACTCTGCGTGTTTTTCAATGGCATGGAGACACTTATGATCTTCCTCCAAGAGCTATTATCATGGCGTCTTCAACGTTGTACCCACAGGCTTTCAGATTTGGTAGCGCGATCGGTATTCAATTCCATATAGAAGTAGATACTGAAATGATAGAAAGATGGTTAGAAGAATACAGTGGAGAGATGAATAAAGAACATATAAAACCAGAGGATATCCTTTCAACCAATAAAACCAATGATATTACAGAGCTTCATAATGCATGCAAAGTTGTCTATTCTAACTTTTCGAATATGATAGATAATTTCAAACGAAAAAAGGATTCTTAACATTGTAAGGTATAATCAAAGCAGTTTATAAATGAATCATACCAATTAACTCCCCATATTACTAAACCAATATTCTGACTGCATCAGCAATAGATTTATCCAACTTTCTTATCTGGTCAATTGAATTTGAAGGTATTCTGACAAGTATTTTTTACATCAAATAATATTACTAATACTAATGACATACTCTACTATAGTTGTAAGTCTTCAAACTAATGGAGTATAAAGAAATTAAGGAATATAGGGCAGCCAGAGTTTCTTTTTGTTGCCATCTAGCGAATACACAAAACTCATCTGCATATATATTCTATAGAATTTCAAGGTTAACGCATCTCTTCCCGTTCTGCTAGCACCCATTCCCTTTTTAATGGTTTTATTTTATCTTCCCAACGTGCTATCTCTTTTCCGCATCTTTTACATAATAGAATTGTCAAATGTTCGGAAACCTTGAAGGGTTGAACTATCTTAGATTCTCCGCGTTCACAATCACAATAAGGGTTTCTTAATGCTTCCGTACTAAATCTGTATCTAAATATCTCTTTCTGTTAAATAAACTGTATGAAGAATGCTTATAGTAGTAAGTAACGTATATAATCTCCGTACATACAAACATAACGGTATTACAATAATTAAATTGGCTGACTAAATTGAAATGTCGCACCTTTGCCATCTCTGTTATTCTCAGCCCATATTTTGCCACTATGAGCTTCTACAATACCGTTGGAAATATAATGTCGCATCATTACTATTATTGTTAGTTGCAGCATTGTTGATGATAGTAGTTTTTAACTGAGGTTATTATTGTTATAGCTGCGTAGTAATAGGTGAAGCGAATAGTCAGACTGTGCATTATAATATCCAAAAGTAAATTTAGGAAAATTGACCGGCTACAATATAATTTTTGATTAAAAGATTAGAGTTAGTAATAGATTAGTAATAGCAGTAATATCCTAGAATTGGGCAAATAAAATATTAATAAATGTAAGACTGAGTAGTTTTATCAAAATTCTTTATGATTTCAAAGTTCTTCTCGAACTTGTTTTCACCTTCTGGATATAGATTTAACTCTGGGAACACGGCCCAAGGTTCATATCTGGCCATTATAGATGCTAAATGATCTTCTCCAAATAAAGACTTGCATAAATCATGTGTCATGTTTCTAACATGCAGCTCATCCACTATGCCGAAGCTATGAAGATATTCATGGGCCAGTACCATGAACACAAATGAATTATACTCTTCGTGGGATTTGCGCATTTTGATTAAATGTAGGATCCTCCTATTTATTATAATCATATTTGAACCTAGGATATGATAGGCTCCAAGATTAGTTGGTAATCCCTGCAATATCAAGCTTAATCCGGCTCTATGCATTTTGAACTTTGCATCAACTGCGATCTTAACTAATTCAAATGCATTTTCAAAATCTTTGATCTGCAGTAATTTATTACGATAATATTGTTGTTGTTCGGTAGTAAATGATAAGGTTTGATCAGCTCTTTCTTTTTTCTCTATTTTTACTTTTCACCCTTCAATAAGTATAAAAACGTAACTGCATATAAACATGATAGTTAGTAGTGTAATACTAGGTTACTATTACGTAACTACTAGTAGTAATAAGGATTACTCACAAGTGGCATTGGACAGGCCAATACAAAACTGCGAGTTCATTATACAAAACAAAAGAAGCTCTCTTGGAGGATTGGCGTTATCTAACAGCATATACAACATACTATCGTCTTGCTGTACCACTTTAACTTTAGGTTCTTTTGGTCATATTCGCAAGATTAGACGAGCTTGAGCGAAAACAACAAACAGCGATCCTAACATCATAATGGACATATATGAAATAGCGTATACTCTATTAGAAATAGGATATACACAACTCCTCTGCCTCTCCTTTTGTAGATCCATTGCTTTTAATGACATCTTTATCTAGTATACTAGTTCCCATTGGTTTGCAGAAAGATATCGACATGGTTGCACAAACTATGACGATGTGATAAGATCATTTACCATAATAGGATGTTACCTTGTACTTCATGGAGCACTTAATGTTGGCTGGTCGCAGACGGAGATTATTGAAGCTATTATAGAGATGGTAGTTTATGCTGGATTTCCAGCAGTACTTAAAGGTCTTTCAGCGGCACATATGCAATAAGATAGTAACTAAGCAACCTCTATTGTTACTGTGCTAGTTCTAAACTAAGTCATTTCTTTAAGTTTTGAATGTCAACTGGGTATACTGCTCATTTTATTGCAAACCTTAAATCGAGGATTATGCTTACATCTTGTATCTTGCGGCAAGAAAGACTTCACAAATGAGTCCAAAGACAAAAGGAAAGCATATAAAAAAGGACAAAGGCAAGAGAGGAGGCCGCCAGATAAACAAGACCAGCAGATATATCCTAAACCGGATGATTGAAGGTGATAGCAATGATAAACGTTCTACTAACCTAAAAGGGAAAGGAGAGCTTACTGATTTAGAAACACTTTTCACACAAAGACAGGACAGACTTTGGAATGCATTAGAGGAACGTTATCAGTACGATACCTCAATTAAGCGCGGTCAGAACTTCCTTCTTAAACACGTAAGCTCCAAGATACCACTTGTTATTATGTATGCAGACCTAGTTGGCTCTACTAAAATGAGCATGACACTGCCAGTCGATAAAGTAGTTACAATAGTTAGAGCCTTTTCGCATGAAATGTCATCTGTGGTTGAAAGCCATGATGGGTATGTCCTCAAATATGTAGGTGATGCTGTCATTGCTTTCTTTTCTTCTGGCTTTAACAAATACCTTACATGTGATAAGGCAGTCAGATGTGCACAATCGATGATTAATGTCGTAAAAAATGGAATTAGCCCAATATTAAACAATTATGATTACCCTGAACTAATGGTAAAAGTTGGTATAGACGAGGGAGAAAATGTGGTTGTCCAATATGCATACGATAAAAGCTCACAGATTGATATACTTGGATATACAATGAATGTAGCAGCAAAGATAACTTCATTGACAGACCACAATAGAGTTTCAGTAGGAGAAAATCTCTATAAATTGTTGCATCCTGGGATACAGGCAGAATTTCATGAGCTAGCGAACGCCGCTGATGTATGGGAATACATCAATCGTGACACTGGCAATCTTTACAAAGTCTACACACAGAGCTAAAAATTACGTATAGCAACCATCTTTTGAGAAATAAAAAATTATGATGTCAAAGAGGTTCTTTTTGGCTTTTCAAGATAAAGATTTTAGCTTATACTATGTCGCAAAGCTTACACTGCAAAGATCTGTCTTTTATTTTTGTCATCATGCAGTTAGTAACAGCGTTTAAGGCATGATTTATCCCTTGCTAATTTATCCCTTCTTGCATTATGCACACTATTTTATCCTTCCAACTCCATACGATATGATATGATTAAAGCAGCAATCTCCGTTTGTCTTGATATCCTCTTGCTTATGTTCTGCAATATCCCATATCCAAAATGGTTTATCTCGTAGCCTTTCAAAGAATGTATTTTGTTGAATAAATGTAATTAGCTCAGATTAGATGGCATATACAATAATACAATATAGCCTATGATTGAAGTGCCTTCATATTCCGTCCTATTATCCAGCATCAATAAAAATAGAAAATCTAAGAGAGTCGTTATAGGATTTGCTCAATAAATAGAGTGAAAATTAGAGTAGCCTGATCATAATGAAGACTAAATCCAACAAGTAAGGTTATGAAGAAAAACAAGAAGAGAAAACTGGATTTTCCAATGGTCAAAAGTGGTTTTACTCGCATGGGCACAATAATTTCTGTGGCATTTAATGCATAAAAATCAACAGAATCCCATCCGTCTAATCTTACTGTTACGGGCACTCCTCCGGCCCAATTTACAATCTCTTTATATTTTTCTCCATTACCATGATTAATCCATTCGGAGTACAACCTATAATTATTTCCAAGACTTCCATCAGACAAAAATGGTTGAGTCAATATAACAACGATAAATATAATAAATGTAATTTCCTGATTTTTCAGATCTCTTGAATTTCCAATATATCCTTGCTTTACTGCTGAATGCCAATCGTTAGATTGTCTGGTTGTACTTGGAAATATGTTAAGTCTACAGGTTCTGCCTTTTTCATTGTTACTTCTATATGTAATGATTCCACTTTTTATATTCCAGTAGGATTGATTACCTTCAGTTTTCTGAACTATTTCATTATTATAATTATTATGGAAATGCGTACTAAAAGTTGGAATCGAATTCGGATTAGATTCTCTGGTAAGGTACTATTCTGAGGTAGGAGATGGATTTGTAGGAAAGTGCATTATTGTGCCATCTTTGTAAATATCGTCATCTTTATTCTGAGTCATTCGCGATTCAGATATCGACTCTTGAGTTTCAACTTTTTTGTTCTTATTCTATTTGCCATAAGATTCAAAAATTGCCTTACTTTTTCTCCCACGAGTGAAATTGCATTCAACTCAAATTCTACGATGATATAATAATACTATTGCGAATCGTCTTAAACGGAGTAATAGAGTACAAAGTTGTACTATTATTAGCGATAGGATTGTTATTGCTCAAATACATTACTATATTTTTGACCCACGGGCGTATGCGGAAAAGCTATTAAGTTTCACAATTACCATCTCAGCAGTTTGCATTTGCATATCGAATGGCAAAAACAAAAAAGATGATGAAAAATCAAATTAATAATATACAGAATAAACCTATGAGCTCTTATGGTTTTTCAGGTTACACAAGACCACTAGAGAATAATAAAAAGCCAAAGACGACATCATCAGAAAATACGACAACAGGAGCAGAATCACCATCAGCAGTTCCTCCACCACCACCGTCTATACTACCTTTTATACCACCATTTCCACCAACAGGTTAGCTCAATAAGTTGCTTTTATATACTGCCATTTCGTTTTCTGTGGCTATGTCAAGAAAAGAGACATCTCTAAGTGTTGTATCTATAATAGGCATCCTTGCTGCAAGTGTAGCAATAGTAACATTAGAAGAATTGGGGATCTTCGGTATGGCTCAAGCCCAAGGAAACCTAACATCAGAATTAACACCAGAACAAAA
>JBJMFM010000039.1:0-9479 GCA_045808425.1 Nitrososphaeraceae archaeon
TGTGATTGCATTTAACCCCACAAGACATTTCTCATATTCTTCAGGCACTCTAACCTTCGCAACAAAATCTAAAATAGCTCGTGATACTCTTGACATAGAAAAACTGGTTGAAACAGAAAGAGAAGATCCAACAAGGGAGGAAGAGATTCAACTAACAAAACACGAAAAAATCCGAGCTCTTCTATTTCTACAGGCTGTTGATGGTTCTTCACAGTTGAAGCCCACTCAAGAATCCAAACTAGGTAACGTAGAAGTGCGATTTCGTGATGCTCAAACTGGTAGAATAGGAAGAACATTAGCAGAGATTATTAAGAAAGAAGGAGTTACAGCAATGGATATAGTTCAGAAGAGAGACGTTTCAAATGGTGGTCTATTCTCACATATCAAGTTCGATGAATCTGATGTGAAAAAATATTATTATCAACTCATATCCGAATTCGAATCTGCAGGCCTTTCCAATATAATAATAAGAAAAAATGTCAGAGATGGCGAAGAAGCATTTTCCATCCAAGACTACACTCTGCGCAGCATTATTGGTGGTTGCTCTGTTTTAATTGGTCCTGTAAAAGATAGAATTGAAGAAACATTAGAGCTGGCTATAGCCTTATCACCAAAATTATACTCATATAAATACAATTTTCCACACAACAGTAATAGCATAGGCGGCATTAGTAGTATTAGTCTATTTGTAAAGTCAATTAAACGACAGAGAAAATTTATACAGCAGGCATTTGACTGGTATATGTCTTCATTCGGAGATAAAAGGTTTAACGAGATTATTGCAAATGCGAGAGTCCGAGCAATAAGACACATTCAATTAGATGATGATAAAAGTAGTACTACTTTTTGGAAACTTTATTCAAAGGCAGCAGAGGAACTAAATCGTTATGTGCTGAGCCACTATGAGATGCATAATCGGCTTTATGATATGATAGCTCAGACTATTCTTGCTGCTGAAGAATCTACTGGATTAAAAAATAGAGAAAGAAAATTAAAAGAAAAAGAGAAGAAACAGAAGTATATCCAAGAAATTCAAAAACAGATTGACAAGCACGACAGACATATACTCAGCATATATCATTGCCAGATAAAGTGTGATAAGTATGCTGATGAGGAATTGGAAAGAGGATTTGAAAAATATTATGCTTCTATAAGAAGACGAGATCTGCCACCGAAATACTACGATCTAAGGGATAGGATCGTGGATCTTTTATATCCAGAATTCCTGAGGAAAGAACATAAACGTAATCCAAAGCTTAAAGAATATGTCGATAGTTTACCACAATAACAATAGAGAATAAGTAGAAGTAGTAGTATTAACTATAATAGATATAACAAACTAAACATATTATTAGTGTTTAATGCATTCACTATATAGCAATATTTATAGAACTATTCGAAGAAAAAAATAAAGTTAGAAAATTAGGTTTTATTGTGGCAAAATTTTTTAATATTTACACAGGTCACTTATAAAGTAGTAATAGTAGAGGACCCAGAAGTCCTCCATCGTGGCAAAATATGGATCATAGTTCATCTGTTGCTATCCGCTGTATGACACTCTACTATTACTATCTTTTTTTGGTTTTTGGATTGCTGTTACATATTCTAATTAAGATTATGAAGATATCTTAACAAATAGATGAGAAATTGAAGAGCTATAGTCAGGAGATATTTGATGTACTTACTGCTAGAAATAGCAAGTGAGACCCTCTATTTAGCAAATTCCTTCCCTTGAGATCTCTCTTGGGTATGCAAGATAGAATGCTAGAGTTGGTATTTTATTTCGCCATAAGTGCTTTATAATATACTGCTTTATAATATATATGTCCGGATCATTCGATTTCAAAGGTTTTTCCTTTAATTCTGATGAAATAGACCAACTTGCACAAGCAATTAATGAATATAGTTCAGAAGAGAGAAAGGCAGTAGCTGTTTTTCATAGAGCCATGAATGATTTCGCAACAGATAGATCACTTGAAACTTGTCTGGAATCTCTAAATGTATCTATGCAGATAGCTAATATCAGGGCTAAATTAGTTGAATCATATGAATATTATGCAAGACTATTGGAAAGGGAAATTATCAAATTGAATAGACAAATAAAGAATGTAGATAAAGCAAACATGAAATATAGTACTGAGTCAAATTTTAGAGAAGGCTGATAAAGCTTGAAATTTTTGTACTTGTCAACCGCGCAAAATATTTTATTATCAAGTAAAATTATTTCCAAATTAAATTATTGTTTAATTCATTAAAATGTAGTATACTTTAGTATTAAAGCAACATAAATCACTACTATTGGAACACAACGCGGTTCCTAATTGTGCCTAGCTTCTCAATACTAATTTCAACTACGTCGCCATCTTTCAAATATTTTGGGTCTTTCATTGACATTGCTACACCTGCTGGAGTGCCTGTAGAAATAATATCGCCGGCTTCTATGGTCATCACCATGCTCAAACTCGAGATTATCTTCTTTATTGGGATTACCATGTTTTCGCTGGATGAATTTTGACGTATCTCTCCATTCACTTTAGTGGTAATTCTCAAGTTTTGTGGATCAGCCACCTCATCTTTAGTTGTAATCCAGGGACCACATGGAGCAAAAGTATCAATGCTCTTTGCGCGAGTGTATTGTTTGTCTTTGAATTGGATATCTCTTGAAGATACATCGTGCAAAATCATATATCCGAAAACAGATTCCAATGCTTGGTTTTCTGGCACTTCCTTTATATCCTGTCCAATTATTACTGCTATCTCTGCTTCGTAATCTAAACGTTTTACGAATGAAGGGCATATTATATCATTAAAAGGAGGATTCAATGTTGTTCTTGGTTTCATAAATATTACTGGTTCGTCAGAAGGTGTTAAACCAGCATCTCTAGCATGATCGTAATAATTGAACGCTAGGCAGATTATCTTAGGTGGATTTGGAATAGGCGCCAACAGTCCAACATCTTCAACGTTATGATCGTACTTTAATTTACTCTGATATTCTTTTACTTCGTTTAGCCAACCCTTAAACATGAATTCCTTAATGTTTGAGGGTATAGGAATACCTGTTTGTTCCTGAATTTTAGATCTTGTGATTAGTTTCTTTAGATCATCAGAAACAATGGCATATGTGTCACCTATCCATCTATCGTTTATTCTTGCAATCTTCATTGTTGGCATCCTATCTATGCGTAAATATTGCAGTATTATTACCGTCAAGTCTACAGAATCCAAATCTTACAAATTGAATTCTGGTATCCGGCTTGAGAGTTGACACAAATGATTCTGCAAATCCTTCAGAGATCTCCAAACTATTTGCGTTATACTGTTCCCCTATGTATAATTCTCTAGCTATCATAACTTTGTACGGAATTACATCATTCTTTGCAACCCAATGAATCTTTGGCATGTTTTGCTTTATATCATCTCCTGTGGAATTTGCAATCAATACTTGCTTATTTTCAGATGTAATGATTTTGGTCGTCTGTATGTTATATAGATCCATTAGTCGCATCTCATCACCAATGTCAAGTTTTGCTGCATCATCTCTAGCGATATACACTGAGTTTGAAACACTCACTTTTCTGGTTCCAAGATCAGCGTTAGGATGGTTCTTCAGTATTACCTCCTTTGGAGTAGCGTTTTGAATATGTAATTCTATAGGGTCCTTGACGAATGACAATCTAATACAATTAGGATCAATAATTCTTCTATTGAATGCTTCAAGAGCTTCAATAGGCGGTTTTGTTTCAGCAAGTGTTAACCCTAATGAAAGAATAAATTTGTTTATTGCTTCAGGTAAGAAACCCCTTCTTTTGATTGCTATTAAAGTTGGGAGACGTGGGTCACTCCAGCTTTTAATGATACCTTTTTCTAACAATGGTTTTATCTTTCGTTTCGAAACCGGGACTCCTTTAAATTCTAGCCTTGAAAATTCTAACATGAAAGGTTTCCGAAGTCCAAGTGCATCAAGTATCGCAAAATACAGCGCATTTCGTAATTCATACTCTTTTGTTCGCAGTGCATGTGTTACTCCGTCAAGGCTGTCTTCAATGGGTACTGCAAAATCATATGTCGGCCATACTCGAATTTTATCACCTAATTTTGGATGATCGGCTTCTATTATTCTAAAAAGTGTAGGATCTCTCATTGCAGTATTTTGATCAGACATATTTCCTTTGAACCTGATAATTGCATCATTTTGTCTAAAAGATCCATCAAACATTTTTTTTAATCGATCCAAAGCGATATCGAAATTCTTTCTACACTCACATGTAACTCCTTTCTTCCTGAGATCATGAATTGTTCTCTTAGTGCAAACGCAGATATATGCTCCATTAGAAAGAACCAATTTTTTGCCATATTCATGTAATAATTGAATATCGTCTGAACTATTTTTCACCATATCAGGCTTTATTCCAAGCCATTCCAAGCCCGCTCTAATTGCTTCATAGTATTCAAGTTTTTCATTTAGCGGATTTGTATCGTCAAAACGTAAAATCAATTTTCCGTTATACATGTGTGCATATTCTTCATCAATGATTGCGGCTTTAGCATGTCCTATATGAGGATAACCATTTGGTTCAGGTGGGAACCTTGTAACTACTTTTCCTATTTCCGCAAACTCTAAAGGAGGTAGATGTGCCTGTGAGATCTCGGTTTGTTTCCTCTTCTTTTGAGATTCTCTAGGTTCGATATGATCGAGCAATGCCTTTTGATCTGCTAATGATAGTGCATTAATCTTCTGCACTGTCTCCGCGATTTTAGGAATTAAATTCTTCAGATTACCTCTAAGATCTGGTTTAGATGCAACAACCTTTGCGATAACTGGGTCAACCCTTGATTTTCCATCATATTCAACAGCATTTTTTAAGATGGCAACTTTAATAATTTTTTCAGTATCCTCATCCAAATCCACTATATATTACAGACTCCTTTCTACTATAAAATTGGCAGAAGATTTTAACGCCTTCTTGGCATGCGAATCTTCATATTTTTCAATTGATTTTAGTGCTCTGTCTATATGTGCTTTTGCAGCATTTCTTATATGTTGATCTATACCAATAATAGAAATAGTTCTGACTGCGTCTTCTAAATCTATACTTGAGGCATTCTTTGAGTTAAAGACTTTCAGAATCTTATTCTTATTCTCACCATCTGCATTGTTTAATGCCAAGAGAATCGGATATGTCTTTTTCCCTTCTCTAATGTCATTTCCTACTGCCTTACCAGTAATTCTAGGATCTCCTATTATCCCAATTAAGTCATCAATTAATTGAAAAGCAATACCTACATTCCTGCCGAACGATGAAAGATTCTCAACATCCTCTATATTTGGATCTGCTGCAGATAATACACCTAGTCCACAAGATACCTCAAATAGAGCTGCAGTCTTTTTACCGATCATGTTAATGTATTGGGATTCAGAAGAGAACATTCTGTCTGATGCCATGCCAACATCAGTGGCTTGGCCTTCGCATACACGTATGCATGCAGTTGAGAGCCTTACAATCATTTCGCAGATATCTTTTCCTGCTATCCCAGCTTTTCTGCCGTTTATTGCAAGTAGTTGAAATGCCTTCGAAAATAGGATGTCTCCTGCAAGAATGGCTAATGGTATGCCATAATATTTATGAACCGTTGAAACACTATGGCGCATGTCATCATTATCCATAATATCGTCATGTACAAGAGAGAAATTATGAATCATTTCAACTGCTACAGCTGCAGGCATAGACCTTTTTGAATTGCCTCCAAACATTTCACATGATTTAGCTACCATGAAAGGACGTAACCGTTTACCGCCAGTTGTAATATAATGTGCTGATGCATTATAGAGTTCATTTGGCTCACCTTTTAAAATTGAGATAATGAATTCTTTTATATCTGAAGCATTAGATTCAAGCTCATCTCTATTACTGCTTACCTTCATCGACAGTTGACCCTCTCTGCTAAAGCTCCTGTTAATATATACCTTGAGCTTTTCAGTGCGGAGATATTTTTCGCGCCTACAAGGAACATTGTACTTTTAAGTTCTGCAAGAACAGTATCTGCAAATTTAAACAGATTTTCTTCAGATTCTGAAGCCTTTCTCAGAAATGGAAAAGCCATGGCACATATATCTGCACCCACTGCCATGCACTTTGCAATTTCCAACCCATTACGCAAGCCTCCAGAAGCAATAATAGGTAATTTCACTGCCTTCTTTACTTCGATTAGACTTGCTGCAGTGGGAATTCCCCAATCCCAAAACATTTCACCTAGATGAATTTTAATAACATCTTTCGCAGTCTCTGCTCTCAATTTTTCAACCCCTGCCCAGCTGGTTCCGCCTGCACCTGCTACATTAATTGCAGCCACGCCAGCCATCTCCAAGTTTATGGCTACTTCTTTGGATATTCCTGCACCTACTTCCTTTACAATTATCGGAGTGTCAAGGTTCCTCACTAATTCTGTGATTTTTCCAAGCACTCCCCTGTATTTTGGTTCTCCCTCTGGTTGGATAAGCTCCTGCAATGGATTGAGATGAATCGCGAGAGCATTGGCTTGTATCATATTTACAATTTTTCTTATATTATCAACTGTAAGTCCATCACTAAGTTGCGCTCCTCCAATGTTTGCGATAAGAAATGCATTAGGGGCATTTTTTCTTGCTACAGAATACGTGTCAGCTAGTTCTTCACTTGCTAGGCCTGCCCTTTGACTGCCCAAACCCATCGCAAATCCGTACTTATCAGTAAGTTGCGCCAACCTTGCATTAATGTTAATTGCATCAGGAGTTCCTCCTGTCATAGAGTCTACAATAACCGGTGCAGAGAATTTGTGATTCAGAAAAGTAGTTGATGTATCGATATCATTATAGTCAATTTCCGGTAAAGCATTATGGATAAACCTGATGTATTCTAAATAGTTCGATGTTGTTTTTGCCTGAACATCTTTTTTTAATGGTATATCAATACCGTCTTTCTTGCGCTGCTTTATAATATCAATGTCTGATGGCGAACTATCTGTATCCGTCACATTATTTACTGCTCCTCTTTCCTTTTACTAACGTACCCTCAAAATCTGTGCCAGTAATAGCATTTATAATTCGCTCTGGCTTTAACCCATTTACCATCAGTACATCTATCCCAATATCAGATATCTTTAGTGCCTCGGTAACCTTTCTCCGCATGCCGCCTGTCACATCTTGTATTACTTTTGAAAAGTTAATAGAATTATTATTATTCTTTAATTCTTTTATAATTTCTCTCTTTCCCATATCTTTGTAGATGCCATCTACATTGAGTGTAAAAATGACTTTCGATGGTCTTAAAATTTTGGAAAGGATTGACATTAATGCATCTCCTGATAAAATGGAATACATTTTATTTTCTATATAGATGATATCTCCAAACGTTATTGGAATTACACTGCTTTCTACAATAGACTTAAGTTCTTTAATTTTTTTAGCAATTGGCTTACGACCACTGGTAAACACAGAAGGCAGAATCATATAAGGATTCATTCCTACTTTAATCATATAATTAACTATAATTTGGTTCAATGCTATCATTGATTCATGTACTATCGATATGCCGTGTGAATCATATTGATCCGGTTTTGAATGCATGTTATATTTTACAGACCAATAATGTCCAAAGGAACCACCGCCATGAATCAGTATGATCGGTATTTTTACAGATGCAAGTGCATATGAAATGCTCCTAATTGCTTCAAAATTGGCAGCAAGTGGTTTTTCTTTGAATGTAATTACAGATCCGCCAAGCTTAATTAATATCAGATTATGCCCCATTTTATAAAAATCATAACTTTTGAGCGGATTTAAAGTTTAGTATATTATAACACCGTCGTAATCAATTTTCACAGGAATACACTCATATCTATTTCTCTCGATCTCAGAAATTACTTTCATCTTATTTTCATTTGGAATAAGGGCAATCATGCTTCCACCTCCACCTGCGCCAGTAAGTTTTGCTCCTAAAGCACCGTTTTTAATACAAACTTGTACCGCATGGTCAATTTTTCTCTGAGAGACTCCAATCTGCTGTAACAGCGCATGGTTTTCATTCATCAATTCTCCAAGTTTTTTCTCATTACCACTGTTAATTGCTGCAAAAGCTTTTTGACATATAGTATTTGCATAAGAGGTTAAGTCAATAAATAATAACACATTCTCATCTCTGAATTTCTTGACTAAGGAAACTAAATCTCCAGTGTAATGTTTGCTCCCCGTATTTACAATAATCAAAGTTAAATCTTTTTTTGACTTAATTTTTTTGAATCCTTCATTTCTCATGTAATACATTAAACCTCCAAATACCGAAATATAACAATCTGCTCCAGAAGAGTTCTTGTGAACCAAGCGTTCACATTCAACTGCTTTTACACATATCCATTCTTTATTGGGTTCGCAAAATAATGAATTCACTGCAGCTACTGTAGCTACACAGCATGCTGCAGAAGATCCTAGTCCAACTCCATATGGAACCTCAGAAATTAAATTTATATCCATTCCTAAATTTTGTTTTCTTTCTGAAAGAACACAACTTGCACATTTAAAGATCGGGTCCAGAATTTCTTTTGCATTTTCTCCACCTTTTATTAATGTAAATTCTGAATCTATATATGATCCTATAATACCTAAGCTTGACCTAATATTGATTGCTTGAGTTCTATTCAAATATACACTTACCTTGATACGTCTATCGATCGATGCTAAAATTGCATGACTGCCATATATAACGAAATGTTCACCAAATAAAATAATTTTTCCTGGTGCTGATGCTGCAGCTGAAGTTTTTCTCAAACTCATACAAATATGATAGATGAATAGCCAACTACGGCGCTCATATCTCCTATAACGTTGCCACTTGTGGCATACTTTAGTAATTCGCCTTTAGTTGCACCTAAATCCTTTGCTGCTTTCATTACTGAAGCAATTGCACCATATCCACAAGCAGATACAGCAAGTCTGTCTAATACCGTATAGAACTCGGAAATATTTAGAGATAAAATAGCCTTTATTAGTTCGCTATCTTTTCTGTGCGCTTCGTCATTTGATTCATAATGTGTAAAATCAGATGATGCAATAAGTAATGCATTACTAGTATTTCTTATAGATTGGGCTATGGCCTCGCCTATATCCATTGCTGTTTTAATATCTTGCATTATTAGTATAATTGGAACAATTCTAATTTTTTTATTTTTTGTAATATATTGAAGAAAGGGAATCTGGACCTCCAAACAATGATCTCTACTATGAGCAAAATCATCAAAATCCATAATCCCAGACTTGGATATTTCTAATGCCAGCTCTTGATTAGTTTCAATTTCTCCTAAGGGAGTTTCCCAAACGCCATTTCGCATTATAGATACTCCGTTGCCAATTCCATAGTGGTTAGGACCTATCATAATCACATCATCAAACTCCATAGATGAGAGTTCGTAAAATCCATTTGCAGCAACAGCACCTGAATAAATAT
>JBJMFM010000040.1:0-3148 GCA_045808425.1 Nitrososphaeraceae archaeon
AAACCATCTCAAACAATTGTAGTAGAAAATGCCCCATTAGGAGTTCAAGCAGCAAATAACGCAGGTATTAAATGCGTAGTAGTTCTTAATAATTCTCCACTCATGGTTTCAGATTTTAAATCCTTGATATCACAAGACCAAATCTTTAAGGAAACGAGATCAACGAAAAATGTATTACAAAGTTGGTGTAGACAAGTAAGAAAGTGTTAAATAATGTGCTAGAAAAATACCTTGATACAAACAGAAACAGAAACATTTGAAGAGATTGGGAGAATTGGTTTGCCGCAATTGACGAAAATTTTCTAACCCAAATTAAACAATATGCATGATTTATAATTGTATTATTAGTACGGTATCTAACATAGGAGGCAACAGCAGATAAGCACATATTTTGGCATGCTAATTACTCTGAAAATTTAGTCTAGAGTTATTGAATTTGCTATTATCATATCTACTATCTGTAATAACTCATCATTTCCAATTGGTTTTTGAATATAGTTAATCTTACCTAGTTCTGGAAAGTGTTGACCTCTGAACTTCTCATAATATGCCTCTGAAGCTGTTATGAAAATGACATGTACAGTTTTGTCAATCTCTCTTATCTTTTTACAAAGCTCAAATCCATTTAGTACAGGCATTTTGATATCAAGTAAAATCAAATCATAATAGAAAGGTCTGTATTCTTGCAGAGCTTTAACTGAATCTGTATATGAGACGCATTCATAGCCAGCATCTTGTAATACTATTTGGTAAACCATACAAAGATCGGGCTCATCGTCAACTAGGAGTATTCTCTTCTTTGTCCTTCTTGTTTGATTATGGAGTGCCTCTAGTTGTATTTTTTGGTTCTGTAGTAGATGCTGCATACTGCGTTCATATTCCTCTCTTGAATGAAGATTCAGTTTTGTTATAATTTCATCATAGTATTTTGGGTCAAAGGAACCGAATATCCTTTTAGATTCATTATAATAATAACCTCCTGAGGCCCTAGTACCAAGATCATTCATGTCCCTACACAAACCACCATTCTTAGTTCTGCTAACTGAAAGCCCTTATTTTACTTGTAGTAAAGCATATTTTTGATTTGTAAAAACTGCTGCTGATATGTAGTGTGTCGCTCTTTTTATGGCCTAGCTCAAACGTTGCATTTCCTGTGCTGTCTTTAACAGGTGTTCCATTTTCACGCTTAACAGTATATAACAAGAATACATAGCATTATCATTTTGTTTGCTTGTTGTAACAACAGGCATTACTACTAGTTAATGGAAATTCTAACAATTTTAAGTTCTATCGCTTAATGGGGTTAACATGCTCTCTTAGGGTTTGTTAGCTTCATTACCAAATACTACATGACTCAATTTTTTTGTTCGTCCGTTGCAATAATCTAGATCTATTTTAATTCTCATTACGAGTTAGAAGGTTTAAAGTCAAGGCATGGGCACTTTACATGATAGCATGGCCTTCTCTTGCCATCTAGTAACGGATTGAATTGAGCTAGCAGTATGTGACCACAAATACAAATATCAGAATTACTACTAGACATTAAGTTAGATGCTTGACTGTCAAGTCCTCCAAATTAATATACTATTATCATCTCTAGGAATATGATTAAAGCAGTAGTCCCCATCAGTTCTAACATCTTCTTGCTTGTGATCTTGTATATCGCAAATCCAAAATAGTTTATTCTTTTGCCTCTCAAACAGGCCAGATGTTCATGTACTGTTTCTAAGTTAATTCTTTTCTAGTATTACATATAGAATCCAGCTTGGATTTTACTACTTCTTAATCTTCGTTAAGTAATTTGCTTTATAATTAGGTCTGAAACAAGTGTATCTGTTACTATTAAGATCCGCTGAAGTGATAAATTGGACTATCAAATGTTACTCAGGATTTATAAAAATATAGAATGATATTTCATAGCATATTCTTGTATAGTTTCTTCCTCTTATTATTGCTCATCTTATCTTTGCTTATTATAGAATACACAGAATATTGATTATTAGAATTATCATCAATTGGATATCCATCTATTTTATTAAAATGGTAATCATCAACACATGAAGCCTTTGTAACTTGATATAGATTGCTGCCTATCACCATACCGTTTGCAGGAGCCATGGAGTTTATCTTTGCACATATGCTAACAGTAGAGCCAAACAAATCTTCTGTTGCAGATGTTAATGACGTGGCTACTTCAACTCTGCCATAGTCAGCGCTAATCCTGTAGGAAAGATTTGGCAATCCATCTTCCTTTTGTAACTTTGCATTGACTATTGGATTGATGGATATCATAGTAAGCCCACATTCAAAAGCATTTTTGAAGGCAGGTATATTATTAGGGGAATCTACTGTTTCTGGAAAATAATATATCAAGCTATCCCCAGTGTTCTTAATTACATTTGCACCAAAGTTTCTAGCTATTGCAGCCATTGTGTTAATAAATATAGAATAAAATCTTTTTATTTTCTCTGGGTCTGTAATTTCAACAGTAGTGATTTTAGTGGAATCTACTACATCAATAAAGCATACACAACAACTGTGCGCATTACCAGTAAATTGTATTTCCTCAGCCAAGGCAAATATTACTTTAAGCCCGCCTTAATACTTTCTAATTTAGCTCAGTTAGTTGATTCTTTAAGTCCTTAAATCTATTTCTCAACGTTACCTCTGTTACTCCGGCTACGTAAGAAATTTCTTTTTGACTTATGTTTTCACCAGTTTTGATACATGATATATAAAGAACAGTTGCTGCTAATCCCATTGGATCTTTACCAGCAGATATTTCGTTTTCTGTGACTTTTTTCATGATGTTAAGTGCTTTACGTTTTGTCTTTTCACTTAGGTTGGTTTTATTTGCAACCTTGGCAATGCACTTGGTTGGGTCAGTATTTGGAACTTTATAGTCAAGTTCAAGGATTAGTAGCTGCCTGTATGTTCTTGCAATATCCTTTCGTTTTACATTGCTAGTTGCAGAATATCCTTCATCGTTTTTGACACTCCTAGTTCTCTATAGGCAATATAGAGTGCAGCTGCAAGTACTGCAGGTATACTTTTGGTTCTGGTAATTTTTTGAGCGATGATATCAATCTTGTCAGATAAAATAATACTCTACCGCCCGTAAAGTTACAGCACACAAAACGTAACTTAC
>JBJMFM010000041.1:0-12501 GCA_045808425.1 Nitrososphaeraceae archaeon
CTAACTAGTCCTCTATGAGGTAGATGTCAAAAATATATATTGAACAATTTAAAAATGTGGCTTAACATAGTTATACAAAATTAATAATCTAAATGTTTGTACTTGCAAAACAATAATAATAAAAGCTATCAAATCGTGAGAAAATACCATGTAAAGGAATATGTATACGTCATAAAGTTGTGCGTCAACTGTCAGTTGGTGTTTTTAAAGTGTGTGATTTTCTATTGGATATAAGTGCCTGAAAATCAGTCCACTAATATCATACAATTATTGCGTATTTTGAACTTTAATAACAAGTATCCAACTAAAATAACTACGTGATATATATGGCATTGATAAAAAGATATGCCAATTTTTCTGGTAGGAAGACAAAGGAACTAGCCATCATTTTTATCATATCTATTATTGTTATTTCTTATGGTTTGTTTTTTTACCTTCAAAATAATACAGAAAGCAACATCAGAAGTAGCCTCTTCGAACAGCAAAAACAACGTCAGATAGAATCTACACAAGCTCTTTCCCGACATATTGGTTCTGACCTTGACTCTATTATGGCTAGGCTTCAGAGTTTAGCAAATTCTGTATATTTGCAACAAGGGGATTTACTTAGCAACAAAACCAAAAAGTCGATGGAACAAATGTATGTTCAAATGAATAACATTACTAAAGTAGATAGACTTTTCATTTTAAATGAAAACGACATTGAAAGAAGTGGCATAGTTCCAAAAGGAGAAGAAGCATTTGTTGGAGTCAATTTTTCATACAGAAACTATGTAAGAGAAACAAAAAGCACTTTGATGCCAGTATTTTCTGATGGTTTTGTAGGCAGAGATGGTAAATACAGAATAGCAATAACTGCGCCAATAATAAATAGCGAAACTGGAAAATATGTAGGTTTAGTAGGGGGACTAATTCCTACTACGGGGTTCTTTGCAAATTATGGCAACATTTACAATATCAAATCAAATTTTCTAGTAGTTTTTGATAAAAAAGGAAACTACATAGCCACTCCAAGGACACAACTATTAGGAAAGAATTATTTTGGAAATGAGGCTCAGCAAATCTTCCACCATAATCCAATACAAGGTAATTTATATCGCATATTGCTTGAAGGGATACCAGGCAATGCTGTGTATGATTTTGGGATTGGTGAAAGACTAAATACTGGATACCCAATTTTTGTGCAAGGAAAACCAACATACTTTGTATCTGCAGTAACTCCGACTTCTGCAATATATTCGCAGATAAATAATGTAATTTCTACAGAAAGAATAGAGATGTTTTCACTTCTTGCTGGCACTACTGCTGCAATTGTAGTTCTCATTATATTTCTTATTAAATGGAGTAGCAACTTAAATGACGAAGTTAAGCGAAGAACAAGAGAACTGAATGAATCAAATAAGCAGCTTAACACGTTAACTGAAGAATTGAAGAAAGCTAATGACTCTCTGATAGCGTCAAATAAGCAGCTTGCGATAGCTAATGAACAATTAAAAGTTCATGACAGAATGCAAAAAGAATTTATCAATGTTGCAAGTCACGAAATAAAGACGCCAACACAAGCTATTTTAGGATATACTGAGCTTTTGCAGAAGCATCCTGAAAAAAGAGAACAAATATCTGATGCTCTGCATAGAAACGCTAACAGGTTACAGAGACTTACAAATGACATATTAGATGTTACAAGAATTGAAAGTCAGGCACTAAAGCTAAACAAAGAGAAATTCAATCTAATTGATTTAATATCCAATATTATAGAGGATTTTAAAAACGATATTCAAAAGAAAGGTAGCAATGTTGCTTTACTATATAAACCGGACGACAATAATCTTGTAGTAGAAGCAGATAAAGAAAGAATAACACAGGTCATTTCTAACCTGTTAAGTAACGCCATTAAATTTACAAAAGAAGGAAGTATATCTATTAAAGTTGTGGAGAATGCCAAACACAATAGCCATCAACAAGAAGAAGAAGTCATGGTAAGCATAAAGGATACAGGTACAGGTATAGACTCCGAAATATTGCCAAGGCTATTTACAAAATTTGCTACTAAATCTGATATGGCTGGTGGTACTGGCTTGGGATTATTTATTTCAAAAAGTATCATAGAAGCTCATGGTGGCAAAATGTGGGCTCATAATAATAACAATAATATTAATAATGGACAAGAAAGAGGAGCAACATTTTACTTTAGCCTTCCATTGATGACAAACAACAAAAGACAATCTGATAGCAATGGAAATGCAAATGCTACATCTAAGTAGTAAAAATTGTCTAAAAGGTGAATGAATAAAATACGAAGAAAAGAATTTTGGTAGTAGATGGCGAGTCTGATAACTCTACAATATTCAAAATAGCTTTAGAAGATAGTGGATTTGAGGTAGATGCATTCAACAATTCTACAGTGGCTTTAAGTGCTCAAGCCATACTACTATGATGTACTTATCTTTGATATTAAAATGCCAATAATGAATGGATATGAATTGTACGAAAAAGTAAAGAAGTTGGACGATAAAGTCAAGGTATGTTTTCTGACTGACACTATACTGAAGAGTTCAAAACAAGGTTTATCATTTCATCTCTTGTTGATAATATATCTTTCATAAGAAAACCCATAATGCTAGATGAATTAGTAAAGAAAGTAAATGAAATCATTACAAGGGCAGATAACCAATAACGATATTGGTATTCCTAATACGTAATTATACTGTTATACTTAGCTCGTTACCATCTGACAGTCTAAAAATTCAAAGGAATGGTTTAATGTCTGCTATGACTACCACTATTGTTTCTTAGCATAATCGGCTAATCCTGTGAAATCAACTGCAATTACAGGTTCATTTCCTACAACCCATGCATTATGTCCAGGAGGAATTACAGCTGTGTCACCGGGGCCAAACTCTTCTTCTTTTCCATCGTCCATTACGACTTTCATTCTTCCGGATATCATGTATTGGGTATGTGGTGCTTGGCAGCTATTTGTATTGACTAGTGGCTTGACACATTTTTCCCAGCTCCATCCTGGTTCCAGAGTTGCTCTTCCAATAGTCACATCACCAAGTTTTGCAAGTTCAATCTTTCCTTTCTCAAATGTTCTTGTTTCATCTGGCGAAGAATTCAAACTTTTTTTCTGCATGCTGGACAATTGTTTTTATCAAAAGTATTATTGTTATTGTGCTTATAAGGAGTTCTTCACAGCGTTCTCATCATAATAATAATTACCATTTTTATCGTACCTGCAATATGTGTATCCTTACAATTTAAGTCGCAATCAACAAAATTAGAAATAGATGTAAGGATATATCTTTTATAATATCATGATAAATTTACTGCCCCAATGTATCAGGTGCAGTTCGTCTGTTACTGATTCTATAGAATCTGAAATAGAACAACATGGAAAAATAAAGACAGGTAATTACATCAATGGTGAATGGATATGCGATGATTGTTTAGGGGCAGAAAAGAAAGGAGAAGAAGAATATTCTTCATCGCATACAAATCAAAATAAAGGTAGCAGTAATCAATGCGATGACGTTGGATTAGCAAGCAAGTCCGACGTTTCTCCAAATACTCCTAGAGCGGATGAAGCTAGCATATAATATCAATTTCAACAATGATTATCTGAACTTATTACAGAAAAGATGGTGATTTCAGGTCTATTGGCCTAATCTTCAAAAGTAAACAACTAGGTGAAAAATAATAAGATTTTTGTATAACTTGTCCGATAATAATTTTAATGGAAGTAGCATGTTTGGCAGGCATTGCTATATTTGCAGGTGGTATGGCAGCATTGTATGGATTAGATTGGTATAAAAATAGAAGAAGACAAAATAGGAAGTTAACCAAAAAGCTGCTAGTAGAGGAAGATTATACTACTACAAAAGAAGAACATCAACAACCAATTGCTGAACAATTAGCTTAATTAACATCATCATCTATCCAAAGTCACAATCAAATGTATGTAATGGGCTTCTGTGAAGAAAGCACCAGTCTACATACTGTTACCGTGCTCACTTCTGAGAAGTTATCTCGTGTATCGATATAAGGGACTAAAATAATGCTATTTATTTTTAATATTTTTATATTTAGTGTACATAGCCAAATTGTATACCTAATACCTAAATATTTAATTATAATGCATATTTGCACAAAAATTGACGATGGGAGATACAGTCATTACTGAGAAAGGTATTGTAGATAAAGACAGATTTTACTTGCCAAAAAGCCTTATAGATAAATTTGATGGTCATACCCTATGGTTTAGAGGATGAAGCAAATAACACATATAGAAGTATTGAAGAAATCTTGTAAATTAAAGCATCAAGAGACAGGACATAAGCCTATACTTTAAAGAAATTCAATGACTACTATTATTATCGAATCTTTACGACCTTTGCTTAAAAGTAAATTACAGTCAATATATACATTATTTCAATTATATATTATTCAAATTAATAAAAAAAAGTGAGCTTCCTAGCATCTATCTATCTGAATCTTTTTCCCTTATTCTTTTTTTTCAATTTTCACTTTGTTGCTTTTGCTGCAGCTTGAATTTTTGGCCATAATTTATCAAGCACTAGGGGTGTATGTGTAACAATCCAATCAGCCATAGACTGCTCTTCTTTCATGTTTTGCTCCAAGATAGGTATTGTATCTTGGGCACCTACTCTTTCAGCTATCTGCATTACCATCTTGTACCCGATTATCTCTGCGTTCTCTAATATTGCATCTTCTTTGGTTCTTATCAATTCCATTTCTTCGGGAAGAGGATTATCTGTGTCTCCTGTAACGGACTTTACTGTGTCTTTTATTGTCTTTTTCATAAGTTCTGCAGAGGGAGGTTTTGGAGTGGATAAGTGTGCTTTAGAACTAGTAGAAGTTCCTCCGTACTTTGCTAATATCTCTTGTAATCCGCTTTGTTGTCCTCTAGTTTCTTCTAGATGCTGCTGTAATTTTGATTTTGCTTCTTGTATGGGACATTCTTCTATTCTTGACTGTATTCTATCAATTGCCGCATTTTCAACAGATAACATTTCATTTAAGTATTCTACAAGTTTAGAATTAGTTCCAGACTGTGTGCTTGACAGGAAACCAAACAACTAAGCAAAAAAAGCAAACCCCTTAAGTGAGTGAAAATATTTCACTGCTAGTTTTCGCATTTTTCTTTTGAAGTTAAGGTTTTATCAACTTGAGATGAATTTGTATGGTGCTGACAATATCTATATTTTACTGAAGAATAAAAAGCAAGACTATAAATTCTTAGATCATATTGCCTTCAAATTTTATACGAATAGATAATAAAACTCCTTTTGTCACTTTATTAATGATTATATTAATGAATCGGTTCTCAAACTCCGAGTCTCCTATTTCAAAGCAGGCACATGGTCTGAAAGATAGAGTACGTAGAGACTCAGAGAGATATGACGAGACATTTCGAGTTGGAGTTGAGATTGAAGGGTGTTTGCTCGATAAAAAAGGAATGCTTGTTAATGCTGCTCCATTAATTGAAGCGCTAAAAGGAAAAACACACGAACTTGATTTCGAATATGGTATATGCCAATTTGAGTACAAAACTCCACCTACTCCAATGCACAATCTTCTTGATCTTAATACTCTCTTTGAAGAATTTATAGAGCGTCTGAATGCAATAGTGCAGAAAGTATACAAGAATAGAGAAATGGTTTTTCCCGTATTCTTAGGAGCTAACCCATCTCCAGAGATTTTAAAATACGATGATAATAATAATTATAAATTTGTTACCTCTAAGCCCAGGTACAAAAAACTCGCACGATGGCAAAGCGAAATCCCTGATGTAGAAATAGAGGGGTTGAAGTTCAAGGCACTACAAGTTCCAGCTGCTATTCAAGGATTTCATCTGCATCTCCAAGGACAGAATCCTTTCCATACAGTGCAAATGTTCAATCATATATTAAATTTGATTCCATCAGCTATTATACTTGGGGCTAATAGCCGGCTTCTTGCTGGTAGGGTGTTTTCATTTCATGAACCTAGGATCCACCTATATGATCAATCGGAACAGCAAAATTCAGGATTTCCAACTATTAGCCGATATCTAAATGGCGTTGAAGACTACATAGACTATATTACTTCACGTGACAAAATTATTGCGAAAGACTACTTTGAATTAGAAAAAGAGAGGCATGATGATGCACGAATTCGTTTGAACTCAAAGTATTACCGCGTTGAGACTAGAATCATGTCAGTACAACCAACCCCAAAATCATTGATGGCAATGATAGAATTTTTTATAGGCTATATTTATATGGCTATTCATGAGGATAGGCAGTTGCGACCACTTTCATCCTTAAGGGAGGAAAGATTATCAGCCGTTAGATCAGGATTTGATGCCAAGACTCATTTTAATATAACAGATACAATAAGAAATCAACTGGATTTTGCACGTAAGGGGCTATCTAATTTAGATATCAAGTCAGAATTTCTTAGCATACTTGACAAAAGGCTAGAACATAAGACTACTCCTGGAGGATATGTGGCCAAACTATGGCAGGATAAATTCAATGGATCTACTGAACAAACACTCTTTGAAGTACTATCTGATATTTGGGAAAGGACAAAAAACAACATTCCTATAACTTAACACTATTATTTTCTTAGTTGTGATGCTTAACAATCGTTTATATGATTGATATTTGTCTTTCCAGTAAAGAACTATCGTCGAACAAGATTGATACAAAGTGGATGTCAAAAAAATAGATAGCGATTATGATTATGGTGTTATTGCGGATCTGCAAACATTGATCAGGCAGCCAAGCGTTTCTGCGAAAAAACAAGGATTAGTTGAATGCGCCAGCCTAGTTGTACGACTAATGAGAAAGGCTGGAATTAATGCTAAACTTCTCTATGTTAAAAGCAATCTTCAAAAAGCAGTAGAAGATGACATCGATCCATATTCGCCTTCATCAGCTCCACCAATAGTTTATGGCGAAGTCAGATCTAAATCAAATCCCAACGGAAGAACTATTTTGTTTTACAATCATTATGACGTTCAACCAATAGAACCACTGAAATTATGGAAGGAAGATCCTTTCAGTGGAAAAGTGGAGGGTAACTTTGTATTTGGACGCGGTTCTGCAGATGATAAAGGCGAGTTAATTACTCGAATCAAAGCAGTTGAATATTATCTAAGCAGAACAGGGGATGTTCCGTGTAATGTTAAATTTATAGTAGAAGGAGAAGAAGAAATTGGAAGTACACACTTGAGTGAATACCTTAATTTGTACAAACACAAATTCAGGTGTGACGTAGTAATCTGGGAAAGCGGCTTTATAGACACAATCGGTCGGCCTATTATTTCTTTAGGCCAAAAAGGCATTCTGTCTGTTGAAATCATTTCAAAAGGGCCAAATAAGGATGTTCATTCCAGCCTTGCAGTTTTACTTGAGAATCCTGCGTGGCATCTTATAAGGGCTTTAAATACTTTAAGAGACGATAAAGGAAAAATTCTGGTAAAGGATTGGTATAAAGAGGTAAGGGATTTTACACACGAAGAACTTTGTTTTATTGACAAGGAAAGATTTGACGAGGATGCTTTGAAGAAAGAGTACGGTATAGTTAATTTTCTCAATAATATGCAAGGTTTTGAAGTTAAGAAAGCATTTGAAGGGATGCCGACATGCAATATTTCTGGGTTAGCATCAGGCTATAGTGGTAAAGGTTCAAAAACTATCATTCCCTCTATAGCTATTGCAAGACTAGATTTCAGACTTGTGCCATATATGATACCACAGATACAATTTAACAGACTCAAAGAGCATCTAAAAGAGCACGGTTATGATAATCGTGATATAAATATGCGGTTCCTAGATGGAGAACCTGCTGCCAGAACTCCTGCAAGTCATCCATTTGTCGATACTGTTAAAGACGCTGCAGTAGAGGTCTATGGTGACGTTGTTATCAATGTATCTGCAGCTGGTACGGGTCCGATGTATTACTTTGATAAACTGTTAGGTGTACCTTGCATTTGTATTGGTGGTACTGATATATCTAACAGATCTCATTCACCAAATGAATATATGAGAATAGACTCATTGAACAAAACTATAAGATGTATTATGGTTATTTTAGAGAAATTTGCTCATTGAAACTATTTTAATTTAATTTAAAAAGTACAGGTGACTAGATTGTATACTATTGGATATGGATTATTTAACATCTGCCGCATATATGCTTTCGTTATCTTTGCGAACAAGTAAAAGCGAAACCCTGCGATGGAATAAATTTTTAGAAACTGTCAAAACCACCACCACCGTCAAATCCATCAAAACCACCTGAATCAGAGCTACTGTTGTCGTAATCAGCCCCTTCACCAGTGTTGCTATCACTTCCTCCTGATGTTCCGCCATGATCGTGTGCAGAGTGGTCGGCGTCATTACTATTGTCAGTCTGCTGATGACCACCGCCGCCACTCTCACTTCCCATCATTGCGTTTTCCATTGGATTAATACCTAATCCCATAAACGACATCATAGATGTAAAAAACATCATATCCATAATACCGGAGAATAACATCATAGGCATCCACATTCGATTAGCATCCATATAGCTTTGCAGCTGGGTGCCATCGCCATTATTATATGACTGCAGCATATGCTGCTTTTTTTGCTCTAATTCCTGTTTCTTTGCGTTAAGAAGTTTCATACCTACATCAGTGATACCCAGCTCTAGCTTTTTCTTTCTGAAGATCAAGCCTTTCTTTTCAGTCTTGACTATCAATCTTTGAGTCAATAAATCATTTATGATTAATTCCACTTCCTCCTTATGCAATTTAGCAGCCCTAGATATTTTATCTACATCCGCGATGCCCCTAGATATGGCGTCAAGTACTATGAAATGATTAGGACTTTCATCAAATTCTCCATCGGTAGACATAGTATATGGTTTTTCTATGTGCAATCTTCAATAAATCCTTTGTTATGTTAGCGGTCACCATAAAAATATCTAAGATTATATTGTCATTACGAAGATTATCCAGTATGCATTGGACGTTAGTAAGTAAATATAGACTTTTTTGTATTTGTCGCTGCAAAATACTCATATTTATATCATTGCTATCCTTAACTCTGACATTAGTTTGTTCATTATCGATTACTAATTCTTATGGTTCAACTATACTAAGCTCTGCAATATCTGTATCAGCTATTTTTGGCACATCTTCTCCAGCAACAACTACTAGCAATGATTTCTTAACATATCAAGATGCTACCTTAGGAATAAAAATAGATTATCCCGCTGGGTGGATACACGAATTGCACGCTGGCGGGCTTGTCACCTTTCTTGCAAGTCTAGAAGGTGATTCAAATACGTATCCTGCAGGTCTTGGCATAACAGTTCAACATTTAAAATCAAAAAATATGCCACTTAGTGAAATAACGCGAGTACAGATCAAAAACTTGACACAAAACCATCCTGATTTTAGACTTGTAGAATCAACTGAGTTTAAGATAGCAGGCAATATTGCCAATAAGATAGTTTTTACTGCAACAGACAGTATGAAACACGAACGAAAGGCAATGCAGATCTGGACGTTAAATGGAGATAAGGCATATCTTATCACATACAAAGCAGAGCCCGGAAAATACTCTAAATATTTACCAACAATACAGAAAATGCTTGATTCATTTCAATTTGTTAAGTGAAAGAAGATTGGTCTGACGCCCCACGCTGCCTCAATTAGTTGGAGATAGTTATTTCGAATTGTGTTATTTCTCTGCCAATTATCGGGCTGTATCTTTATACAAAATATGAGCCAAATTTGATCATTTGGCCAGTTAATTATTCTACTTTTATTGTCTTGCCTTTTGACTTCGTCTGGTCTTTTTTCTTAAATGTTATTTCTAATATCCCGTTATTGTAAGTAGACTTGGCAGTCTCTATATCTGTTTCTAGAGGAACTTCAATAGTCTTGTGATATTTCCTTTTAGGATCGTCACTTTTCACTTCTAAGGTCTGATCATAAGCATTTATTCTGATGTTGTTTTTGTTTATTCCGGGCATTTCTATTACTACTTTAACTTCATTATCAGTTGTAGTTATATCTACTAAAGGCTCTACCTCACCACTAATTTCAGGTCTAGCCATTCCACCAAAGCCTCTTGACGGTTTTATGTTGCCAAATTCTCTTACTCTGGGTTTACCATCAGGTCCTACAGTCATAGAATATCCATATACGAATGGTCCTGCTTCTCTTATTTTTCCACCCTCTGGCGTAGTATATTCTCTAACCAAATCTTTGGGGATCCTTTTTTCTATGTCTTCAAATTCTCTTTCCATCTCGCGCCTCATCTGATCAAAACCTCTGAACATATCATCAAAGAATCCGCCTCCAAAGCCTCTCCGGCCCATTCCGCTGAAGAATCTCCTATACCAGTCAAATGGTTCTATGTCATCTGAACTCAAATACCACTATTCACCTATATAGTACTATGTACTAATGATACTTAAAATTTTACATATACCGAGGCTATCTTTAATTTCGCTTTTATATACATATAACAAAGTAAGCTAGTGCTTGTCATGCAAGGTAGTTGGTTTATTTTGAACAAGTAGAGTTAATATTATCATACTTCTGTGCATACGCTGACAGAAATTACAGAAAATTTTTCAATAAATTCCAACATCGAAATGATAACCATTGCTATTTTGAACTTCCATAAGGCAATAACCATTCATGATTTTTATATATATGTAGAATCAAACAACATTAGAGCACTTGGCACTGTTTACCAATGATCCCCTTGCTACTGTTTTCATATACTCCACTATCATCACTATTAATTTTCAATCCAAATTTCTCTGAGTTGTCTTGATTCTTCTGAATCTGGATCCATTTTATTCTAAAATAATCTTTAAATTCATAATCGTAGAAGATTGCAAAAAGACCAGAAACTGCAGCCCCAGAAAATATCGGCTTTAAGATATGTTCTGATTATCACTTGTTATACTTATTAATCCTTGTATTCATTGTTTCTGTTTTCTTCCTATTGAGATTTAGCCTCCCTGAATATATGAAATTGTTATTATTAACTGATTCATTGTTATCGATCCCAAGTTCATTAACCAATGGTTTTCCGGGTAATTTTATATTGGGAGTGCAATCACAGAATTCGCATTCCATTGTACAGATCTCTGAAATGTGCGTCCTTCACTTTTATGATTTATTGATTTTCTCAGTACCGGAATTTCCATAGCCATAGTGTTACTATCTTCATCCATCTGCCAACAGATAAAGCTAAAAAACTGAACTTCCGAAAACGAACAACTAGAATGGCGTCGATCCAAGGTCATTGAGATGAGGTCCAGAGGCCTAAGTCAAACAGAAACATGAGTTATTTAAGGAAATGGTAAAGATAAAACGAATGGCGTATTATTATTATCTTGTTTTGTAGTATTAGTAGTAGTGGCAGTTGTAGAACGATCACGATCGCTTAAGCCTTGCTGATCAGTACAGTTTGATCCTTGTTCACATGTTATCTCCGGTGTAGGTGTAGCTGTCTCAGTTGGTGGGACATTTTCTCCAGCTCCTTGCTGCGCTTGTTCGTCTGGTTTTGCAGGTTCTATAGCCTGCAAATTGTTATCAGTACCTGTATTGCTGCCATCATTTGTGCTTTGGTCATTGTTTTCGTTATTATCACTATTGCGTAAATTATTTGAACTATCCGAACTTTTAGTGTCTGGTGTGCTCCTACTGCTGCTACTACTACTACTACTACCAGTACCAGAAGAAACCTGTAGATGATCAACAGTTTTATCAGAGCTGCTACTACTAGATCTGCCGCTATTACCAGTGCTGCTTCCACCATTACTTGCATCCTTAGAATTACTGCGACTGTCTTGTTTTTTATCAAATAATTTATCATGATGGATTACTGGTTGTAACGTGAAAGCAGAGGCAGAGGAGGTCAACTTGAGGATTTGCATCAACCTTTCATTTGGTATTGCAGCGTTGCATTATGTAGTAAAAAATCAGTAGCGGCCCATTAGTTGTTCCTGTGCGTATTTTGACTATCTAAGCAAAATGATAAAGCTAAGTAATCCCATTATACTCTTAAGCGTGAAAATGGAACACCCCTCTAGATGCAGTCATAGGAAATGGAACATTTGAGCTCAGGTATGGAACAGCAGCAACAACAAGAAGATCAAGTACAATGGAGAAGAGACAAAGTACAAGGGCTGTGCAGCAAAGGATACAGCCAAAGAGAGATATCACAAGTATTGCAAGTTGGATTAGCTACAGTAAACAGAGATATATCGTGTTTGAGAAATCAAGCCAAAGATAATATCAAAAAATACATTGACGAGCGGCTGCCAGAAGAATACGAGAAATGTCTAGTAGGCTTAAATGCAATCACAAATTTGAGGTCATTAATATTAACACCATGATAGTAGTTTTCCATCCATCTTATCCACCTCTCTAAGATAAGAGCCCTATCATTATGAGGCCTATTCAGTTTGCCAACAATA
>JBJMFM010000042.1:0-3565 GCA_045808425.1 Nitrososphaeraceae archaeon
TAACCACTACATGGATGGAAATGTGGAAATGGTCCTTCTGTACGCATAGATTTAAATCCACCAGTGTATGGAACGGATGCTTCATACAGTCCTGAAGCTTGATCAGCATCACCATGTGAGCCGATCTTAGGGGCCCACCATGGTTTATCAGTACAATCTACTGGGTTGTTGTTTAGAGTAAAGATCCAAGTTGATTCTCTATCTACTAGCGTATGCTCATTTGCAATATTGAATCTAATCCCGTCTGATGTACAATTCTCTCCTGAAGTATCCATTGCAGTAAACACCCTACCTCCTGGCTTTGGAGTATAGATTTGGGTAAATCCTAGCTGATTTGACAAAGGCCGTGGTGGAGCTTCTCTATTAATTAGATATACTGATGTAGAGAAAATTAATACTATGGAAAAAAATAATACTACATAAAAAGCCTTATTCATCTATGGCAGAGTCCAACTACCGCTATAAATTTCTCTTCTTCTTATTGGATTGTTATTATTTGGTTTCAGTTGATGCCCCTAAATCCTCAGTTTAAGATTCAAACTTGCAAAATTGTCAGATATCTACTCATCTGTGGAATACTGGTTAAAGCACCCACTTGTACAGGTCTATTTAATTCCAAATTCTGTCTGACGGCTATTCGTCGAGGTGAAATCGATGACAGGGCGGAAGGAGCAAGACATCGCAACAATACACGCTGAAAACGAAACGAAAAATGCGAAGTGGGCCGGGTCGGATTCGAACCAACGACCGCCCATGTCAATGCTTACCATTATCTAGCAAAATTAGCTCCATTGACAACTCGGTTTTTACCGGACCCGTTTTAGACCGTAGCTTAATCAAATTGCCGCAAAAAGAATCCTCGATAAAATGCATTATGTCTGGCCGTGACTTTTGGTCTGGTTTTCAATCATATTTGAGCAAAAATAATAATCATCTAGGTACAAGAGATAGATTAAACTATGCAATAAAATATGCACACATGCTTGATACATATGATGCTCGGGAACTCCTGCAACAAAGCCATGAAAAACGAATCCATATAATGAAAAGTCTTACAGCGATGATTTAGAACGGAGATGTCGCCCCGAATTTCTTACAATTTTATTACCTATAGATAAATGCCCCGATTGTGTTTTGATAGGAGGGAACAGCCTCAGTCTTTATAACAGATAAAGATGGGTTAGAAGAAATTTAGAACGTATGTCATATAAACCCCCATGCTAATTCAGTGTCTAATTATATTAAGATAGGAAAAGATAATAATTTATCATGATCCTTTTTCTAGTATTTATCTCAGCATGATATCAGTATAAAAACTACTTAGTTTATAGTTAGTTCATATAAATAATAAAATTGCGTCTCTATAGTGTATATGAGCAGTACAAGCTCGATTTTTGCACTATTCTCAGTTCTTGTTGGCATATTACTTTTCGGTATTTGGAGTAATACCCATGTATTTGCACAACAACTACCATTATCGTCACCACCCGCTGCTGGTAGTAGTAATTCACTTAGCACCCCAACGATATCAGCAGAACTCAAATCAAAAATGTGTGATCCTAGCAACCCAAGTCTCAAGGTGGTTAATACCACTGAAGCACGTATATGCGGTATTCCAAAAACAGTAAAACCACCTTTAGTATCATCATCAGCAACACCACCACCGACATCAGCAGTATTATCATCATCATCACCGCCGCAACAAACAACAAAACCAACAACAACAGCAGCAAGTGTAACTACTACTCCAAAACAACAACAGCAGGTAGCAACTACAACTACAAATAATAATACTAATAATAATACAGTTTCACGATCAACCGGTGCTCCAACAGCGGCGACAATTGCTCCAGTTAGCAATGCCAGCAATAGATCATTATCATCACCATTGCCATCATCACCTATAGCACCACAGGTAAAAGCTATAAGTCAACAACAACAGCAGCCGCAGCCAGTAAAAGCGATCAATAGTACGGCTGGACAAAATTATACATTTGCTGCAACTTCTCCAGTGGTTGCTTCTGGTAAGCTGTTGTACCTTGGTTATCATGGTAGTGATGGTACTCCAACAACCGATGGCGATAGTAGTTCAAAAGATAAGGTAGATACTAAACCATCCGCTCATAGTAGTAGCAGTACTACAACCGACGATGGTTCTAAAGAGAATGAGAAGGCTAGTAGTACTAAATTAGATAGAATCAGCAGTACTAATGGGGAAAGTAGTAAAGAAGATAAGAAGAGCCCTAATACTGAATCATCTAGCGATCATGCCACAAGTAGTGGTTCTACCTGGAAGAAGAAGACTAAATCAGATAGAACTGATAGTAGTAGTGATGATGGCAGTTCAAGAAATAAAGTCAGCCCCGATATTAAACCACCTCCTCCTCATATTGTTATAAATACCAGTGACGATAGTTCTGATGCGACGTCGTCTAATCACAATGGTGATAGCAGCAAATCATCATCATCAATCACCGAAAATGATATTCCATCAGTCATTATGAAAAGCTTCAATTTCGAATGATGACGCAAATGCGGAAAATTAAGACAATTAGATCAGAACTTTGATTACATAGTCAGGTATGCATTAGAGTACTCTGCAAAGAATGGGAATAGGCCGCTAAATCTTGACACTTAGTTGAAAAATAAACCATATACTTCAATAGAATGCTAATGCGTAATTGCAGTGCAGACTGGACATTTATGAAATATATGTACTATAATTCTTATACCCTGTCCATACAGACATTTAATCAAGTTTATGACGTCTATTTTGAGTATACACAGAGATTATCGAATCAGTCAACAAAATAGATGGCGGTATTATTAGTGTAATACATCCTAATGGGACAAACACCGTTGAAATTTCAGCCAAGTGGGATGAATCTGAATTCGATAATAAGATAAGATTAAAGAAATACAGAAAATTGATAATGTAAAGAACATGAGAATATACAAGAAAAATAAACTTGCTGTAAGAAATATTAGTGAGAGTATAACAGTTTCTGATAGTGTTTCTTGGAACCTCGAAAAGGAGCCAATTGACGAGGTAACCAGAGCCAGAGATGCCAAGGATTACTATAAAGCGATATCCCTGTCTTGCACATTATTTCAAAACTATGGGAAAGAAATTTTGCTATCGCAGTCTAATAAAAAAGGTATTGGAGTAAGCAAGCAACAACTTAAGCGTTTGGAGTATATCATTTGCGAGATTTATACACGGAATATAGTAGACCAAACCATTTATGACAAACTTAAGTAATGAACTTCAACATGAAGACAGATCTATTAAATATTCTTCGACACAGTCTTTATTGTCTATATGTAGATGATGATAATACTGTCTGAAAATGCCTTTTTATTAGGATTTGAATAATATATGCTCCTTTTTTTATATTACTTCATTTTTGGATCTCATTAAAAAAAATAAAGACAAACTAGGAATTTTGGAAAAATTATTATTATCATTATGACTTAAGTCTCAGTTTTTCCAACTCACGTAGATAAATTTGATATCGTCTATCATATTCATTTCCATATGTCTTAAGGTATGTTATTGCATTAC
>JBJMFM010000043.1:0-8086 GCA_045808425.1 Nitrososphaeraceae archaeon
GCATGGAACTCACAAGACTGGGACACCTTCAAAAATCGACATGCTGAGAATGTTGCCGTGTTCTGGCCTGGTCAACCAGATCCGACAAGAGGAGTACATAACCATCATGAAGAAGCCATAGAATTTTTCAAAATATTTCCAGACAACCATCTCGTCAACAATCCCTACAAGATATTCTTTGCAGATGGTGACTATACTTGCTCAGTAGCAGATTTCACAGGGACATTTAAAGGTCAAATGAAAGGCCTTGACGGGAAAATGATTCAACCTACTAACAAGAAATTTCATAGCAGCAAGATGCCAGAGATGTTTCTGAGAGGTATATAGCTAAATCAAATCCATATATTGTAATGGTATCAACACCTAATGCACCTGATGGTTTGTTTGAGCGAATAGAGAAAGAATCTGAAGATACTTGTCTTTACAAAAGGATATTTCTGGATTATACTTATGGCATTGGTAAGATATACACTGCTGAAGAGATAGAGAAAGCCAAGCAATCACCTTCATTTGAGCGAGAATACAATCTCAAGTACTTAGGTAGAATAGGAAATGTATTTCACACAAAAGATATTGAAGCAGCAATAGAGAAAGGAAGGAAGTACAATCCAGATAATTTCAATCCATATTATTTTACTTCTGTATCCATGGGTATAGACCCAGCATCTGGTAGCTCTGCATTTGATATAGTGGTAACGCAATGGGTAGATGATCATATAGAGATACTACATGCTGAAGAGTATCATAGGCCAGATTACAATGAGATGCTGTCTGTAGTATACAGATTGATGACTAAATATAATGTTGATAAAGTGTATATTGATGGTGCTAACCCATCTTTTATCAAATCACTAAAGCTGCAAATAGGTGAAGATGCAGATTATGATAAAGTAATTGCTAGATACAGAACAGAGAAATTAGGTGATAATTGGAGTCAAAATATGAGAATTGTTCCTGTCAACTTCAATTCAGAGCACAAAGCTATGTTAGGACATTGCAAGATGATATTAGAAAATGATGGTGGTCGCATTGCAATTAATCCAGATAAGTTTGACAAACTAATTACTCCACTTAGAACAGCAGTAGACAATGATGGTGTATTGGATAAAGAAGCCACATCTTATAACGACATATTTGATGCATTTAGGTTGGCATTGAAGTTCTATCACTTTGTAGAGAGAACTGACTGAGGCATACAAAAAGCATTCCAAGATCTTAAACGACCATGGTAATATAGCTATTCTCATTATCACGATGAAAAACGAAGAGATAATAAAGTTATAGTCAGAACGCTTTGTCATATATCAAAACAAAACTATTTTTGGTAAGTAGAGTGGTTCTATATAAGAATCCATGGTAGACTAAGTGAGTGCAACTATTTTTCAATGATATCTCACCGATATTCCTAATGTCTTATTCATCGGATGCTTACACCTGCAGCTTCTTGTACCATGAAGTGAAAACTTGTGACGACACCTATAGTAAGTGCATATTGGTTCAGCTGGTTGACCTAATACATCCAGTGTTCCCCATTTTTCCAATCCTTGGACGTGGTGGGCTTCAGCTATACCGTCTTGTTTTTTTGCCTTCAGTTTCTGGTTGTTGTCATTATTATTGCTGGCTTTTGACACTGACACATAGAAATCCTTTAGATTGTCTCTTAGCTCAATCTCTTCAAGTTGCTCTCTCTTCCAATGGCAACTATAACAATAACCACATTTTATACACGTATATTCAGTTCTATTTCCACAGGATATACAATCTTTATACCCAAAACTAAACGAATGCCTAATGTATTCGTGTGCTGTTAGGAGTCTTTGCTGCTCTTCTATTGTCGGTTTAGAGGAGGAGGATGATGATAGCATACTACTCATTACTTATTTGTTTACCGTCGCCGCCATACCCATCTTGCCTTTAGCTTGAGCTACCGTGGATGTTGACGGCTTCCCTTTTACTTTAAGACTAGCCTTAAGAGCCTCAAGTATGTCTGTTGTTTCTTCAAACTCTTCCTCTTGTTCTTTAATGATAACTTTATGACCTTTAGATTTAGCTTCTATTAGTTTCTCTAGTTCTTTGGCATAGCTGTCGGAATACTGCCCTAGGTCAAACTTTTCAGTGGTAAGATTTTCTACTAACGTCTTTCCTAACGATAACTCCTTGGAGTCGACGTTCTGCAAACTGTCTAGGATGCCAATTTCATCCATTGGTCTTATTTCATCTAAGTATTTGAGTTGGTGCATTACAAGGCCTCTTTGATATGCTGTTAACGCAATCACGTATTCTTTTTCTCTTAACACTATTTTTCCTACTGCTACTTTATTAGTCTCATTTAGTATCGTGACAAGTAAAGAATATGCTTTGCTTGATGATGATGTTTCGGCGGTCTTTTTTTTCTTACCAGGGTCAGGTCCAACATAATAGTTCTTTTCAATAAAAATAGGATCAAACTGTTCTGATTCTATAAACTCTTTAACCTCTATCGTATTGTTTGTTTTGAGCTTAATCCCTTCCAGATCCTCTTTCTCTAGAACCACATAGGTATTCTTTGTAATTTCATATCCTTTTTTGATTTCAGGCCATTGGACTTCTCTTTCTTCTACAGGACACCATTTTTTGTATTTGATTTTATGTCCCTTGTCACATAGTTGATTAAATGAAGTATAACCCTCTTTTTGTGTAGCAGAAAAGACCTGAATTGTAATATTCACTAGCCCAAAGGATATACTTCCTTTCCATATTGCTCTAGCACTAGCAGCCATTGCCGCCACATCGCCTTGAGCTTTTTCTTCTTTTTCTTCTACTACTATTAGATTATGGCATTCAATATTTATAGCCACTTAAGAAGAAATACAAGGAACTTTAACCATTATCATTTTTCTGGAAATAGTTAGGTAGAACAAATATTATATTATATTTAAGACCTTACTCTCATATAGCAGGTGATAGTGGAATTCAAAGTGCTCACCATAAATTGATGATGATAATATCCAAAATTAACTTTAATACCTATTAAGGTTATATGGCAAACCCAAATCATAATGAATCTATAAATTTCCTGAATTCACCAGAGCGGCTATCCTTAGTTTTATCCCATACTTTCTTGAACTTTGGAATTGTCATCATTGATTTGGCAGTTGCTTCCCAACGTAACCAAAGTTCTTCATCAATCGACTTTGTTTTGTAAAGCCGAAAAATGAATTCCAACATATCAAAGTTCTGTAATGTAGTATTATAATGTAGTATTGATGAGGATTGTCTACTAAAGAATAATATTCTGATACTGTAGGATCCTGCATTGTAGTCGAATATGTCTGTTGAACACTTTGAACGAACATACTTTTTCTCATTGATGAGAATTGAAATATAGTAAAAACTAGTGTGCTTGCATAGATTACTGCAATAACTACCTGAATGTATTCTCCCAATCCTACCATCACTTTTCAACAAATCATGACCAATAAAGTATTTTTCAGTGAAGCACTGCGCATAATCTGGCACAAATGCAAAATACTAACTACAAGAAAGAATAAGTTATAGACATGATTAAAAGAGATGAATATGAATATACGCCCAAAGAAGGATTTGTCCTTACACACTTTCTTACTGTAGCTGACATAGAACGATCAGCAGAGTTTTATCTTCGAATTTTCGGAGGAAAAATTATACGTAGCAGTCAACCCACTATCATTCAAATCGCCAATAGTTGGCTAGTTTTAAATGTAGGTGGAGGCCCAACTGACGACAAGCCAGGTATAACTCTTAGTACACCTCAGAACCTAAATGAAGCTAGCAACTTTATGATTATTCGTGTCGCAGATATTTGGGCGTCTTACAATGAATGGCAAACTAGAGGAGCCAAATTCATTACAGAACCAAAAGACCATGGTCTCGAGATTCGCTGCTATATGCGTGATCCAGATGGGTATATAATCGAAGTAGGACAAACAACCGGCGGTCTAAGAGATATCAAGAATGGATAAAGACTTATCGATCTATTATTGCTTTGATAGAGCAGCATTGCCTGTATGGATGGAAAAATTGAGTCAAATCTGTCTTGCGACCCACTCGGCAACAGTTGCTAATATTTTAACCATGAGGACACTGTATATTATCAAACGGGACCTAAATAACGTCAAATTTGATTCACTCAGTCTAAATACGCATGCGTATAATCCATACCTAATAATGTCTTGTAACAATTATATTTATCAATTGGTAATCTTTTGTACGATATAATCAGCAGGACCAAGATATCTTGTAAACAGGCTGGCATTCATGCCAAAGTTAGCTGTAAAATCGACCTGTAGGGTCACAACTAAAGAGCTACAACGCCTGTTTGTTTAGCATGGATAAATGCTACATTGGCATTCCAACCATCGATTGCAAATATGCTTGAAGTCTTTAAATAGAAGAAAATGAAATTTTCAGGTCGTAGGTACTAACAAAGGAGATGTCCGATGTTCGCATAGCACAGACTACTATTGACTCTAAGCAATCTCAGATCGAGTCGAACGATATGTTGATTGTCAATGGCTTGAATGTCAGATCCCAGAACAAGACAATTCTTGAAGATGTAAGTTTCAGGGTGAAGAAAGGAACTTCGCTTGCAATCGTTGGTCCAAATGGAGGCGGTAAGACCACTGTGTTTAGAACACTGCTGAATACAATCCGTTACACAGGAATGATAAAGTGGAACGGCGAAGTAAGAATGGGCTATGTTCCTCAGAGTCTTGTCTCTACAGATTTACCCATATTGGTAGAAGAGTTTCTGAGACTCAAATGTAGGACAGATTTCGAGACTTGCACAAAGGCAGTGGGTCTGGACAAGGCGATTCTCAGACATAACCTCGGATCTCTTTCAGGAGGAGAGCTTCAACGTGTTTTGATTGCATGGGCTATCGTGGACAACCCGACAGTGCTCCTACTCGATGAGCCAACCTCTGGTGTAGATATAGGCGCTGAGGAACCAATCTACGAAAAGGTAAATGATCTTAAAAAAGAGCTTGGAATAACGGTTCTTCTGATTTCTCACAACATGCATGTTGTGATGCACTACTCTGACTATGTGTTAGCCTTGAATAAGCGTGTATTGTTCTTCGGTGAAACAAAGAGCCTGACTCATTCGCAGCTGTTGAGCATAATATACGGAAATGAGTTCGCTCTGTCAGAGGAGGAGCATTATAAAGAGTAGGCGGTCTCCTTGTCGGATACCATCACATTAGGTCTCATAGCCGGCGCATTTGTAGGGTCAACTGCGGGCTATCTTGGCTCGATCATGCTATCAAAGCACATGGCTCTGGTCGGTGATGCACTTTCACATGTTGCTCTTCCCGGTCTTGCACTTGGAATACTGTTTAGCTTCAATGCGTTTATTGGGGCCTTCGTATTCTTGGCTGCATCGGTAATTGCCACATGGTATCTTCAAAAATCAACGACTCTCCCCGTAGAGGCAATCATAGGAGTACTATTTGTCTTAGCACTCTCGATAGGAATTCTTATCACCCCAAAAGTAGATCTGCTTGAGGCACTTTTTGGTGACGTATCGAAAATAACGTTAACCGACACAATAACAACAGTTCTAGTTTCTCTCTTTGTAGTTTTCGTAACGAGGAGAATTTATAACAAACTGGCCATAAGCATGATTTCTAAAGAACTTGCTCTCGCAAGCAGGATAAAAGTGGAGAGGATAAATTTGATCTTTTTACTCCTAGTTGCTATAATAGTTGCAGTCGGAATAAAGGAGGTTGGAACGCTGCTAGTAGGAGCAGTCGTGATAGTTCCTGCAGCCGCAGCCAAGACTATCAGCACTACACTCTCTCGCTATTCTCTCATGAGCTCTATCTTTGGCCTGGCCAGTGCAACATTAGGTGTGGTGTTATCAAGCTACGTGAATCTCCCAGCTGGTCCACTTGTTGTAATTGTGGGCACGGCTATTTTTGCTGGAGGTTTTCTTACAAAAAGACTTAGCCAGAGAGCATCAGCACAAATACATCACGCTTGATGTGTGAACTTAATGACTTTATCAACAGCAACAAAGATTACCAAGCAAATCATAAACATACAGTATTTTAGACTATAATAATACACCGCTCGCTTAATGTTTTTGATATGAATGAATGAATTGTGCCGATGCAACATCAGCTAAGACTAGAGCATATCACATCATTTGCTGATGCTATCTTTGCGTTTTCTATAACTTTTATGGCTTGGCCTGACACATTCAACCGGGTTTACCTTACTTCAAGATCTATGGGCATAGATCCAGCATATGGCAGCTCAGCATTTGGTATAGTGGTAACACAATGGGTAGATAACCATATACAGATACTACATGCAGAGGAGTATCATAGGCCTGATTATAATGAAATGTTATCTACTGTATATCGGCTGATGAGTAGATATGACGTAGATAAAGTATACATCGATGGCGCCAATCCATCTTTTATCAAATCGCTAAAGCTGCAGATAGGTGAAGATACAGATTATGATAAAGTGATTGCCAGATACAGATCAGAGAAACTAGGAAATAACTGGAGTCAGGACATGAAAATAGTTCCTGTTAATTTCAATGGAGAACATAAAGCTATGTTAGGACACTGCAAAATGATAATGGAAAATGACGGTGGAAGAATAGCTATCAATCCTGATAGATTTGACAAGCTTATAACCGCATTAAGAACTGCTGTTGATAATGATGGCGTATTAGACAAAGAATCTACCTCGTACAACGATATATTTGATGCTTTTAGACTAGCAATGAAGTTCTATCACTTTCAAGAAAGAATTGATTAAAGTCATTCATTCATTCATTCAAGTCACAGGATTTAGTCAGATATATTTTAGTTTGCCTTCTTTAGCTGCAGCCGGATTTCCTAGCACAGGAGCAGCTAAATATAACGACCCTTGAGCATATGCATTTTATCTAATGTATTTCTTATCTTAATTAGGATTTCAAATAAGCAAATATCGATACTGTTTTCCTAAACAGGGCTCATGCTTTTCAAGAATTTAGAGTGTAAACTTTGTAAGGCTTATCAGTTCCATAGTTGATATATTTCCATCGACCATCAGAGATCGATAGCTCGTGAAATTCTTTCTGTGCTTTGCGATCTAATGATTTGTATACATTCTCTCCTATGGACACTTTATTTGCACCTGTTAGAGAAGTTATCTTTGATGCTATATTCATACTATATCCCAGTATGTCAATAGGCGAGAGCTGTTCGTAACCGAACTGAACAATTGCGTTTTCTCCTGCGTCTATACCTATCTTGGCGGAGAGTTCAGGATACCTGTATATTTTATGCAATATTACGTTAATTTCCTCCTTGACCGCATTGATCATCAATTTCCCACATTCAACTGCCGTATATGAGGCATGATGTTTGTTCTTATTATTAACACGACCTGGAAAAAATGAGATTACTGCATCGCCTACGTATTTCAAGACATATCCACCATGACTATCTACAACGAGTGATATTTGATGGGCAAAAGCTCTAATTAATGTAACAAGGTTATCTACGGGTAGGGTCATGCTCATATTCGTTGAGCCAACAAGATCTGCATATACGATAATGAGTGGAATCTTTGAACCAATGTGGTTAAGAAGAAAGTTTTGACCACGTCTTATTGAAGTATGAATCATCTTTGGCCATAGGTTGTCAAGTATCAAAGGCGTATGTATTTTGTACCAATATGCCATTGATTCTTCTTCCTGCATACTCTTTTCCAGTAAAGATATATTCTCATGCTGTCGCGGTGTATCCGTCATTTGCATTGTCTGGATCAGCGAATCGTAAGCCACCAATTCATCATGTTTTAATGCGAAATCTCGCCTCATTTGCACTAATTCATATTCTTCTGGCATAGAATTTTCTAGACCGTTATACTCTGTTTTTGATTTTACATTCTTTGGAAGATTATTTCCCCTCGGCATCGTAGTAGATACGAATGATTGTGATAAATCTGCTTTAGCATCAGTTGGCTTTCCTCCTAATCGTCTAATTATTCTTCTAAGCCTACTTTTTTGATTATGTGTTTCTTTCAAGTGCTGCTTTAGTCTTTGTTTTACTTCTTCTATTGG
>JBJMFM010000044.1:0-18717 GCA_045808425.1 Nitrososphaeraceae archaeon
ACCTAAAGAAGGTAAGAAAGATATTGTCCAAGAACTCGAGAAATTAGCTAGTCTTAAACAACAAGGCATACTGTCGGAAGAAGAGTTTCAACAAATGAAAGCACGATTACTCTCGAGCAGTTAAGAATAGTCATGCCTTAACTCAATAGAATGAATTAGAAAGAACATCTTATGATAATCATAACAATACAAACGGCAAGACTACTGCTATCAACTGGTTTCATAGAATTGCCGCACTCAAATTAGCCAAAGAGTGTCATGAATCAATATTCAAACTAACAAGCGAAGGGCCTTCTGTCATGTATGTAAAGTTATTAGAAGAAAGCTTAAACAAAATTGAAACTAGACAAATCGATTGACGAGCTATCTGAAAGGATTGATAAGTTTGATTCTATTGTTTTTCAAAATGGTAACAGAAATGATAACAATGAGGCTAATGATAACGTACATACGAAGGACGGAAGAAGCTCTTCATTTGGTATTGTAATAACTCAGCTTTCAGATAACCACGTATAAGTGCTATATGCTGATGAGTTTCAAAGGCCTCAAGATCTCTCAAGCTAACGATAGGCGATAGTGAAGACTATAAAAATCAAATTGCATATTACAAAAAGATGAAGTGGAACTGGCGTTACCACATGACTGTAATACCTGTATCATTTAATGTAGGGCATAAAGAGATGTTAGGTCATGCTAAAATGATAATGGTAAAAGGACAAGTAGCAATCAATCCTGCATTTGACAAACTGATAACTTCACTAAGAACTGCAATAGAGGAAGAGAATTCAGTAGATAAAGAAGCAACCTCTTATGACGATATGTTAGATGCATATCAGCTAGCACTGAAGAACTATGCATTTACGGAGAATACCAAGGCTTGAATAGCCCTACTATCCTTCTATTTTATACATCTAGTCCATCTTCACTTACCTCCTCACTTCGTTCAAGGTTTTGCGTTCGCAGATCTATCAAGATCAAGACCACACTTGCCGCAAAAGTTAGGTTTGTTGTGATAAACTATGCCGCATCTTGGACATTTGGATGAGATCTTTGTCTCTTCAAGTAAAGTACGACGTAGACTTTTTAAGCTAATAATGAGTGTGTCAAAATCCTCTTCAGTCAGGTTTTCTATTTCCTCTATTTTACTTTTTATGACTGTCTTCGTTTCATAGCCTGACAAACTGCGTTGGAGTTCAGTCTTTGACTTTAACCTTGACTCTGCTCGCTGCAATCTTCTACGTGCAAGCGTACTTACAAACAGCACAAAGATACCGATTCCCGATAACATCATCAATATTGCTATTATCCGTCCTGCTGCCGTAACTGGATAATAATCACCATATCCTACAGTCGCGATTGTAACTACAGCCCACCAAAAGGCATCACCTAACGTGGTTATATTAGCACCATTATGTTCGTGTTCTACCAAATATACGGCGATACCCCCAAAAATTATGATCAGTGAAGTAAGAATTGCTAAAGTAATAGCACTCATGTTTGTTTTTGCTAATGTATAGAGACGATTACTTGTCATAGGAAATACATTACTTATACTATATATAGATATATATAATATATTGAACAAAAGACGCGTGGACTAAATTCTATAGCAGCTAATTATGTTCATTTCAACTACTACTGACTTCTCAAGATATCAGGAGCTAAATCTGCAGCAATATGATATATTCATATCAAAAATTAGCTGAAGATATCTTCCTTCTCAATGTATCAGCGTAACGATCTGATAGGAATTTTAGGAAGGCGAAGTTTTCAGGAATAGAAACCATCTTGCTTGAGGTCTGAAGCTCGTTTACTAACCTACTAACAGGTCCTCCTGATGAATTCGTTCCACCCAATACAACCTTCCTAATTATATCAGGTCTAGATTTTTTTATTCTGTTGTATGGAACTTTGTCAACAGCAGCCATAACGAAGATATTGGGCATATCTTCCTGAACGTCATCCTCTATATCCTCCCAGTCATCTTGTATATCAAGCAGCGCCTGATTGTAATGAAGAACTAAAGCGACATTTTCATTAAAGCTTGGAAGCTTCGCATCCAAAACCTTTGCATATACTAGTGAGGCATCTGATGATTTTGCTAGACTGAAATGTCTTATTTCGGTAAAGGAGAAAGTATAATTTTTAAGTATACGACGTTTTATAATCTGCTCAAATTTCCAAAATGCCGAAAACTGCCCTAATAAATAATCTATAGAATAGATGAGATGTTGCACATCAAGTCCGGATCGTAGGAGTTCATTTACTGATTTATACACTTGTTTTGCGAGCAAAGCGTACCTTTTATTACCAGTCTCATAGAATCTATCCGAGAGAAGAATGTATCTAGTTAACGATCTTACTATCCTATATACCCATAATGACTCGGCTATATTTTTTGTATCGAAATAGGCAGCTATAAAGTAGGTAGGATCCTGTGCATTTTCATCAATGCCTGGAAATGGATTATCTAAATTCATGTCAAAGCTGCTTAATAATGCACTTAAAGACACCATATGTTGTACGAAAAGTTGAGTGTCAGTGGTAGAGTTTAGATCTCTTATTGACTTAGAAATTTTATCTAAATAGATGCTGTTTTCAAAGTTGCTAAGCTTGGATGTGATTTCCATTATTTGATAATATCACGCAGTTATATCAAAATTATAAATATTACGGCAGTATATTTTGATGTATTAACTTCGATAAGCGTAATGCTAAAAATATTTTTCTCTCTATTTTTGTATTTTTGACGTAAAAAAGATGATAATGGGATCCGCAAAACTCGACTCTGTTATGTCCCATACTACCACTATCTTGGATGATCTTTATATAGCAACATAATCTCGCCAAAATATGGGGAAGTACACTAGAGGATTAGACCAGTGATATTATGTGAGTTGATTCTAAAATGTCAGTTCTGGATTGACATGTTCGAAGTTACTAGAACTTTAGTAACTTCGAAAACTATAATCACTTAGTCAATACAGACACGTCACCTAGAGTCCATGCCTCCTTGATTTTGTCTCCATCAAAATGAAAGATCTCGACTCCTTGAGTCTCAAACTTCTTATGAGTGGCAGGAAAGTCAGCAAAGTCCTTTTCATGTGTAGCTGTTAAGGTCCACCTAAGGACAACCTTGTTTTGTTCTCCAATAGCATCTACTATTGTGATCCTCATATCTGGAAATGCGGACAGATCTTCGGCTACCCACTTTTTGAATTCTTCAAGACTCTTAACCTCTTCAGCCATTCCATGATAAATTATATCAGGTGTGACAAAGTTCTTTGCCATCTCAGTTTTCCTGGCATTAAATATTTCTTCTACAAACGTTCGAGCTATTGTTTTTTGTTGTGTTTCAGACATGTTCTATAATGATCATAAGTGTTACCATTAAGGTTTGCTATTTGTTTATTGAAATTTTGCTTAGTCAAAATCCGGAAAAGTCTATAATCTTTGCTCAAAGAAAAGCTGCAGCTACCAACAGATTGGATATACCAAGCCCCTCATACTATAGCTTGTATTGACCAAAAACCATTAGATATCAATATCAAATTCCGTCTGAGCAACAGGATTAGACCAGTTTTTACATTCAATAAAGAATCATCCACCATGCCGGTTTATCTTCAAGGAATGAAACTCTTCAAACCATCGGATGACCCGCTTCCTCAATATTGGCTCCTATAATAGTAGTAGTCTCTTTCTTGAAGAATATAGATATATGATCTCAATCCGTATCCTTTTCATTTTGGAGTTGTTCCCATGGTTTTGAAAAAAGGTCGAGCCATTTCTGATTCATTCTTTGCATATTCTGAAATTGTTGTTTGTATAATAAGCCAAATTTCTCGTAGCTGACTATGAACTCATTATAAATCTTATTTACTCGCTCGATGTTATTAATAAACTCGTTATACAAATGGCTTATCTGTTCTAGATTTCTGATATAGTCTTGCTGTAATTGGATTATCTTCTCAAAGTTTTTGATATATTCATTATATGTATCAAACCATGTCATCATTGGAGTACATGTTGCTGGTTATACTTATCAATTGAGTCATAAGGAATTGGCAGACTCCAATAGATTATATGGGAAAAAACATCGCCCTAAACTTAAACCTTCTTTACAAGATCGAATAGGACACTCTGGGAGTACATATTGGCGCAAAAAGGAATCGGAGAAAGCGGAATTGTTTAGAAAGATTGAACCCTATTTGACATTTCTTAACATTCACCAACTAGAAAGACAGGGTGCAGATATACAAAGCAAGGTACAAGAGCTAGAAGATCTCAATAGTTCACTAAGGGAAAGAGATAAGGTAAAGGACGATGCCACAGCACACTTATCCGATCAACTTTTGGCTTTCTCTACAAGGCTGGAACAGCTTGAGCGAAAACAACAAACAACAATATTCTCATAACGGATACATACAAAATAATTGGTATTCATTAGTGACGACACATACACGATCTTTTTTGTTCGATAAGTACATTGTTACCCGGTGACTCTAATTTGTCTTTATTAGGTACTATACGGTACCAATCAGCGTAAATATATACTGTGGAAGCAGGACCAATCAGTCTAACGTTATTTAGGCCCTCTTTGCTAATGTATACGACACGTTCATGGTGAAGTTACTAGCCACTGTTGGCCTCAAATATTATTACTGTACATTTCAATGGAATGACCATTTTTGTAGGTTTTAGCATCAAATATCATTTCAGAAATTTTTACTGCCACATCTTTAGGCTGAAGCATTTTGCTCTTATTTTTTTGATAAAAGCTGAAATCATATTCTTCCCACATTTTTGTAACTACCTCTCCAAGAAATATTGTCAATATTCTGATGTTGTTATTGTACGCATTAACTTCCAGTGCTAGACTTTCTGCTAAACCCAATAGTCCAAACTTACTTGCACAGTAGGCTGATAAATTACTAAAACCAGCCTTTCCAGCACCAGAATTGACATTCAATATTACTCCTGACCCATTTGAAATCATATATGGAAGAACAGTCTTTGCAAAAAGAAAAGCACCTTTCAAATTGCTGTTTATTGTTTGGTCCCATTCTTCTTCAGATGTATCTATTAGTTTTTTGTTAAATGCAATTCCAGCATTATTTACAAGTATGTCTATGGTATTGCTTCCAAATTTTTCCATCGCTGATTTGACAAGAGAATTGACTTGAGAAGGTATGCTTACATCACACTTTATACCTAAAGCACTAGAATTACCGGTCAGTTTGTTGATTTCTTCTACCGTAGAATTAATTTCACTTTGAGTCCTAGAACAAACAACTACGTTCAATGACTTTTTTGCCAAGATTATGGCTGTTTCTTTGCCTATACCTCTGCTACTACCGGTAATAATTGCTGTCCTCTTAGCTTCTTGCTTCATATCGTTGCTCTCTATTAATACATTTTATCTACATCCATAAATTCACTTTTTTTCCTTCTTGAATGATACAATGTGTGAACGTTGGTTCGGGTTCGGTGGAATGTGAATCAAATTTGACTCAATTTTCCAACCCACCCAAGAAGACGTGATTGGTTCATAACAGATTTTACAAATTTGAAGAATCTTTAGAACTTTTCCAACTATAGCTAGCGTAGGTTTGCTTATGTTTACAAATGGAGTCACTACTAATGCCATAAGAAAATTTATACCTTTCTTGATTTAAATAAAGCTTCGTAGTTCAAAGAATCTTAATTAAAGGCTTAGTGGTGTGTAGTCCTATGTCCATTATAGAAAACAAGCGTATAGCTAGGGATTTCATTGAACAGATGTTCAACAAAGGGAATGTAGAAAATGCAGATCGATTTGTTACTCCTGACTTCATCTATCATGCTAGAGGAGAAGACATCATCGGATTAGACAAATTTAAAGCATGTGTGACAACTGATCACACCACCTTCCGTGATATGTATTTCACATATATCGACGGCATAGCAGAAGGCAATAAAGTCTCCACGACGTGGATTCTGGAGGGTATACAGCAACAAGAATTCCGTGGTATACCGGCTACCAACAGGAAATTTGAAACTGTAGGAGTTATCATTTTTCATTTTGAAGGTTCTCGTATAAAGGAAGCATGGTCTATCGTCGACGGTCTCACACCTGCAATAGAGTTAGGACTTGTCAAGACTAATTTTTAGTAATATATAGCAGCAGTAATGACATAAGATAACAAATGTTCTAATAGAATACAAAGCCGTCATGGTCTTTTACCTTATTTTTGAGATTTTCATATACTGTCGGCTTCCGCATATTAATAATGGTTTAGACTAATCCAGTATAACAGTAAATATGGAAGACTAATACTTTGTTTCAACTCATTAGTATTTTCCTTAACACTCTTGTCACTAACTTCTCTCTCTGAAATAGTCATCAGTTAAATAACTCCTATTGCAGTAATTAAATATTAACAGAACACAATAACCTTTAATTTGCGTATTATTAACAATACTATTTGTTACCGGAGCGTGAAACCCTGGATTGACAATGTTGAATTTACAAAATTACCATGTGAAAACAGCTGATTCAATGGAGTAACGCACATAGAACGTTTGGCATTCGCAGCCATTAGCTGGTTCGCGATACCAGAATATGGTTGTTGATTTTTGACGATTTACGTAATATTAAAAAAGATCTTCAGCGGAGCAAGATTATATGGTATTTGGCATGATGTTAGCAGGCGGCCTGATAGCAGGTGGTGTGGCGGCCCACTACGCGACTAAGGATCACTATAAATCAATGGCTAGACAACAAGAACAACAGGAACGGTTACAGCAATTACAGGAACAGGCAGAGGAAGCCGAGCGGGCAGCACAAGGAGCCCAGTTGCCAGAGGTGCAGGGACAGACAAGAGGACCTAACGAGAACAAGGATGATGTTATTCATAAACTCGAAAAATTAGGTAGTCTCAGGCAGCAAGGTCTACTAACAGAAGAAGAATTTCAAAGAATGAAGAGTAAGTTAATCTCAACTATTTGAAAATATACCGCTCCGCCACTCATTATAATATTAGCTTGTGATACTTATTGAGATAGACTAAAAGACAACGTTCACAAGTGACTATATTAAAACAGCAAACAAAAACCTTGTAAAAGGTAACATCATATTCGAGCTACAGCTATGACAATAATACCCGTAGCAAAAGTGCAGTGATATTAGATGGGTTGTTGATTCTAAAAAGTCAACTCAATATAAATACAAAATACTTTACTAAGAGCTTTTATTCTAGAATGCTAGAATAAACGTTTCGAATAAATACTTTACAAGATCGCGAACCGACACGTCATCTGAGATTTGTAACTAGAATTTTGTTTTTTGGCACTTTTAGTGTGTATTGCATGTTGCTGTGTATCTATATCCAGTCTAATATAATACATAACTAAGGATGCCTTTTGATGCGCTATAGTTCAAGTCACACATTTGTAGGATAGGAGAGATTTGTATGCACTCATACTTGTCTAACAGACATTGCATGGATTGCTTATTCTCTCAGGATTAGCTACTTTGAATTCTTTATACATACAAATGCTTCTTTCATTCAGTCGTGGTAAATGCTAATGAGTTCAAACTATAGTCTTATGCATTGATATTCTTGGAATGGCTATTATGATAATGATGCTATTGATGGACTTAAATATTACAAAAGCTAAAATTTGTAATTCTACAAGCTAATCTTATAGAAATCTTCTAGTGAAACTAGTCGCTATTTAGTTAAATAGAACCAGAGCATTATATTTCATTAGTTGAGCGAAACAAGACAGGTTGGCTGGAGACGCGGAGTAGAAATTGGAATAGGTATAATAGCCATCATATTATCGATTTTAGTCTTTGTCCGTCCAGGAATGACAATAGTAACAATCGTTTACATTCTAGGCATAATTTTGATTATTGTTGGGATTGAGAAAATCATAAGTGGAATATTTGAAGGTAGCAAGTCACGCTGGGGTACTGTGGGGCTTGGAGCACTAGCGCTTATCTTTGGTATCATAGTTATGGCATTTCCTGCGAGTACCGCCATATTTGCAATAATCTTAGCAGGAGTTGGGTTATTGTTCGTTGGCATCTCACATGTTATATCTGGCCTAGGGGAAAAACAGCGTCATGGTTGGGTAAAAGGAGCTAGAGTCGGTGTAGGTGCTTTAGCTATTATCTTATCCTTCTTTGTGATGCTTTCTCCCGCTTTAGGTGCGGTTTTTCTATCCTTCATAATAGGAGTCGCGCTATTGATAATAGGAATAGAGATCATTGCAGTTGGAATAAAAGGATCAAGAATTAGAATGATGCCAACAGGAGACTTTGGCCGTTAGGTAGTAAAAACAATGTCTGCATGCATAACTCAAGTATTCTGTTGGTAATCAGTCCAAAGGGATACTGCTGAAAGAAAAGATTATCCGATGTCTAAACGTCCAGGTAAGTACAAATAGTACAATAAGATCACAACCAGCGTAATTAAGAGCTCAGTTTAATAGCGATAGATAAGTACAAATAGTTGGACAAGACTATTAGGTGGACATCCCAGATGCAATTTTGTAAAACAAAACAGTGTATCATACTACTACTACCTGTATTAGTCATGCTCATCACTTTTACTATCCTAGGTTTTCCACTGGGAGAGGTTCGATACGCGTACTCCCAATCCACCCAAACAAACTCGACCTCTAATGCGGCCGTTGCAGGAGTTGACCTGAAAAATATCCACCCCTCACCTTTACATTTAAAGGCTGGCAGCAAATTTGAAATATTTTCAACAGTAGTCAATAATTCACCAGGCACGATAATGTTCACTGCAGGAGCATGTCAATCGCCTTTATCTGCACAATTTATGACAAACGTGGTGATAAAACATACTCAGGGTTGTACCGCGACTTCACCCCCTTTCGAATTAAACGCCGGACAAGAGGTCTCAGTAGCAGGCCCATCCTCGGATACAATATATCAAGCTTTAGCGGCTGGAAAAACAACAGCAAGCGCTACTTTTCATTACCAAACAGAAAATGGACAGGCCGCAAATATCACAAAATCATTCGTATTTACAATAAGTTAGCTCTAAAATAAGCTTGAAATACTGCCCATATGCGAGCCACAAGAATGGCCAACAGGAAAATTTTCAATATAATCACTGAACTTTAATTAGATCAGATACGGCAAACTCCAAATTTGCGACTGTATTTGAATATAGTTATTTTATGAGCCAGCTGTTACTATATCATTACCTATTTACCAATAATACTTTGTATAGGAGAGTACTATATTATTATAATACTGTCTCACCAGTTCTCTTTGTTCCTATATCAATAGCTTCTGCAACATCATATATGAAAATCTTGCCATCAGAGGATGAACCTCGACTTATACTCTGCAATAGGTCGTCTACAATCTGCTTCACTTTTGAATCTGCAACTAATACTTCAACCTTTATCCAATCTCCAAAATCTGGTATGTATTCCATTACACCTGTGCCAACATGTTCTGGTTCATATTTTGAGCGGCCTCTGCCTCTGATGTTATAAAATGTCAAACCGCCAACATCATTTTTGCGAAGAGAATCGCTAACTTTGCCAACTCGCTCATGATGAACTATTATATCTAATTTCTTCATTTAGAATAGTCTATTAATTAATATCGACTGCTCCTCTAAAAGGTTTAGTTTAGTTTTGTTTTTAGACCTTCAAAACCTAATGCTACGTCATATTAATCCCAAAGGTATAGGAGATACATATTAGATATGAGCTGGAAATAACCACCTTTTGTAATCATGTTTGTACTATATATATCCTCATTATCTAGATTTTGAATATGATAAATAATGATGATATGTATGGTGGTACGTGATGTACTAATGAAGACACTAAAAAACAAGTTTCGTATATTAGAAGAAGTATTTGCATAAATGCAGACACCACATTATCTTCCTTACCCGGCTATACATTCATGACCGTGGTGCGTCAAACTCCTACTCCATTACACTGTAAGATCGAGACACATCCTGTCCAGTATAGCATATAGTTGTAAGCATGCGTTAAGTTTGCCAACCGATTCCAGCGTTAGCTAAAGATTGTACATTAATTCTGTTTCCTATTATTTCATTAGATGCAAAAGTTGTAGTTATTTAGAATAGTACTAAAATAGTACAAGTGGTGGGTTCATATCTGACCACATGCAATCACTTCCACTGACTGTAGAAGAGTTGATCAGACCATTTCTACAGTATCTTACAATCGTAATTGACATCGCTGCAGGAATAGTTATAGCAATATCGATTATACGTGGATTTATTATGTTTCTAAGGACAATACGAAGATCCCCGCTAGAACAATCAAAACACGAGCCAAGTATCAAGCGGTACATAGGAAATGGTCTGATTCTTGCACTAGACATAGAAGTAGGTAGCGATATTATAAAAACAATATTGACTCCATCAACTCCAGAACTATTAGCACTTGCTGTGGTAGTAGGAATAAGGATAGCACTTAGCTGGTCTTTGTCAAGAGATATCGGTGTAGAATCTGAGAATCAACAAGAAAAAACGTAAAGATCCTATAAAGAGTTCTGATAGGCATCTTATTAAGAGAATTCTGGATTATATCACCACTGCTCCTGAATAAAGCCTTATTAAAAAGCAAACTTTTAAGGTTATTAATAATATGAACACAATTGGGATTTTAATTTTGATAATCATTGCAATATTCATTATTGTTGTTTTAGCCACATTCTTTTTTCATATACGCTTATTCCTGTCTATTTTTCCTACCTTACAAGGCCTGGATATAGATAAAACTTCAAATAGCATTGTTTCAGTAATGGAAACTACTACTATTATCATATAAGGCGCTGTCAAAGCAGCCATTTCTTCTGGTTATAGAAAAATCATCTATTTTCACAATTCAATATCTATAAATAGACACAGTATGTTTAACCAAGGGATCTGAATTAGGAGCAAGGACATCCGGAGAAATCATCAGACCAAGATGGTTAAGAATTTTCCAAGTAGTTGTAGGATCGATATGTGTTGCAATCTCACTGTATATACTACTTGGCTCAGTTCATCTTGGAGCTTATACGCTCATTTTCCTAGCCTCAACAGCATTCATTATAATTGGAATTGAACGTATCATAGTTGGAGTACGATCTACTTCTCTAAAGAGATCGTCTAGACTCATTAGCATAGGAATAGGAGTGGCGATAGTCGTGTTCTTTGGTTCAGCCTACTTTGCACCAGTGTACGTTAGTAAGTTATACGTACTAATGCTTGCTTTTGGGCTTTTAGCTACAGGGGCGATAAGAATTATTGATGGCATGAGGAATACTACTTATGGTAGACCTTCCAAGATCTTTACTATAGGTACAGGAGTAATATGTGTTGCAATAGCACTGCTTATATTTTCTCGTCCTCAGTTTGGTTTCATCTTATTGTTGTTAATTGTTTCCATAGTCCTCTTGATCAACGGTATACAGATAGCATTTGTAGGAATAACAGGAAAAAAACTGACTAGACTACGTTCATGAATCACTCGATTCCTATTGACGAGACGATTAATAAACTGCGTAGGAAATGCCTTTATCTATCAGTATTGTTGTTGCAATAAGCCGACTCTAAAGTATCTAATAAAACTCAATGCATATGCGCTTTCATTATATTTTTGTAGATTTAGAGTTTATAAGTTTGTTTTTTTGTCTACACATAAAAAACAGGTAAGTAATTCTCTGTTAGTAACTCCATTAAGTATGCAAATACGTTTAAGTACAATTGATAATCAATATTGAAAATATCTTGACTAGCACAGTCACAAATAATATTGTTAAGAATGCGCGCAGCTTATCTAAAGATGGCATATGGTTCCGTGATCCCGATGGCAGGTATCTTCTTTTTCGTGGAGTAAACTTTGCATCACGTAGCAAATTACCTCCTTTTCTTCCCATCGCTCCTCTTCATATGCAAAACATAGATGAATCGATTCTAAAGGAAGAAATTGAATTGGTTAAACCAGAGTTGGATCTTCTAAAGAAACTAGGCTTTAATATTATTCGACTGCTAATATCGTGGAAAGCCATTGAACCTGAGCCTAATCCAAACTTAAATGAGCTCTCTACTGCAGGCCGAAAGTACCTAAACCTTGTAAACCAAATAATAGATGCATTATACAGCCGAGACTTGTTCATTCTTTTAGATTTTCATCAAGACATAGCACACGAAATCTATGGTGGAGATGGATTCCCAGATTGGGCATTAGCAATAGATGAGCAACATAAGAGACCAAAGGCATCAAATCTCAGAGATAGGAAGTGGCAGACGGCTTACATGTTAAACAAGCTAGTAAAGCACACTCTTTCCTCATTTTGGAAAAACGATCTTACTAACACAGAATTTGGTTTGCAAAATTTTCCGGTAAGAACTCATCTTGAGAAGACTATAGGCCAGACAGTCAACTTCTTTAGATCACTCAACAATGGCAGCGGTCATCCTGCCATTCTGGGTATTGAGCCTTTCAATGAACCTCATCCTGCAGGAATTGCAGCTGAGCAATTTGAGGAGACATTTCTATATCAATATTATCAGAATGTTGAATCTGAAATAAGGAAATTTGATGACAAGATATTTTTATTTTTAGAACCACGTGTCGATTGGACAATGTCTTTTCAGGGAGCTGGTGAAAAAAAATCTAAGGTAGGTCCTACTCCTTTTAACATACGTCGTACTTTTCATCTCAATTTCTTGCGTGATGCGATGATTGAAGGAAATATAGATCCTCAGGCAGGACAACAAATAGTTAGCTATCTTCCTTCTGACAGTATGTCACTTGATAAGATAAGACAGCGAGGTGTATTCTCATTTCATTATTATGATCCTATAGCCATCACCCAATCATTTTTGAAGATACCAGATAATATGTACAGATATGTTCATCAATGGGGCGACATCTTTTCTCAATTAGTCAAAGCTGCGGAAAAGCGCGAACTTGTACCGTTTATGACTGAGTTTGGCGGAGTCCAAGATGCAGAGCTAATTCGTGATTACATCGACCTTCATTATAAGCAAATTGAAACATTTCTTCTCAACTCTACGTATTGGAACTACGACCTCTATAACACTAAGGATGGCAAGGATAATTGGAACCTTGAAAACTTCTCCTTGCTTGGACCAGACAGAAGCCCAAGAAATATGGACGTGTTGGCTCGTCCTTATCCTCTATGCAGTTCCGTCAAACCTATACTACTATTTTTCGATATAAAAACCTCATATTCTACATTAATTCTTGAAGGAAGTGCAGTAGATGCACCCACAGTTATGTATATTCCATATGATTTCCACTATTCGCCAGAATTTAGAGTGTGGGCAACAAGTAAAGAAATACAATGGGATAGACAAAATCAGCTACTATATTGGTATCCCGCAAAAGGTCAACCACTAAATCAAATAATCATAGCCAAGCAACGTGATAACAATGTGGATATTGAAAGATTGCCTAAAAGAGCCAGAGATCTAGTAGAGAAGACATCTTTTGTGAATGTATTCTCATAGGCCTAATCTAGTAACACTACCACCACCAAACAATAGATTCTAAGTAACCTCCATAATCTTCACTTTTTAAAAGCTCATTTGCTCCATAGTTTATAATCTGTATTCATAATTTTTAGCAAGCATTATCAAGCTTTCCATAAATTGCTGATATATATTTTATACTGACATGCTTGCTCTGTAAGCAATAGTTTTGTCGATCTATGGTGATGCGCCCACTGAGGCCTCTGATTGACCAGATGAAAATCTTCTGGCAAGTATTATTATTATATCTTGTATTTTGTTTGGCTTGAAGCTAGCTCAGCTGATTAGAAAACCCATATATACTGTTCTAACTTAGGCAATCTAATGCAAAAACAAATGATCTTCATAGTAACAGCGGTAACTTTATTGACCGCAGTAGCTACAGCAGCAGTCTATACTCTTAAGGAAGCAAATGCACAAACCAACATGACCAATAATACTGGAGGTAACAGTACAGGGATAAAAGTGTCTAAGGTGACTAACCCAGCTACTGGCGTTACTATCGGCAAGATAGAACAATTAAATAATACTAGTTCCGGCGGCGGCAATATGACTAACGCCACTCAGTAAGTGTATCTTAAAACCCTTGATCGTCATGCTGATTGGATACTAAAGCAGTAGATCCAAGATACATTCCATTTTTTCTAATGAATTGGCTTACCTCATTTTCAGTGGCTGCACTCCTTTATTTGCAGTTATAATACTATAACTACTCGTTGTTATATACTACCTAGGGGACTTTTGATACTGAAACTTGCTTGAAGGTTAATTCGTTCTCACTTTCGCTGTGTGTCTCTCTCCTTGCTTCTATGACATGTTGTCAAGATCTTGTATATGTAAGTCTAGTGAACTATCGCGATAGCAAAATTATACCCCTTCCTAGAGTATATCCTAAAGCTACAGATGCAACTTCATTTAAGCCATTGGCTTTTACAAGATAAGCCATTTTGGATCCGTGATTTGTTGTTATGTTAAGGAAAGCCTGACCTGAAGCATTTATAATTTCTGGAGATAAATATATAGTCAACAAGACATCAACATATAGTAGTATAGTAGTAGTCAAAACATAATAAGACCTTCTTCGATTTATTTAGATTATAGACATGGAGCAGGTACCGAATTTCCAAAGAGTATTAGTCTTACAAGGTGGCGGTTCACTTGGAGCATATGAAGCAGGAGCATTCAAGGGATTGTATGAAATGGTCACCAAAGCTGATAAGGAAAGAGGATTTAAAGATAAGCCATTATTAGATATTGTTGCTGGAACTTCTATTGGCGCAATAAATTCTGCAGTACTTGTAAGCTATGTGGTAGAAAATAATACATGGGAAGGCTCTGCAGAAAGACTCGGTGAATTCTGGGAGTATTTATCAAAAGAATCATCATTGGATCATATTCCAGGTTTTGAAGCTTGGTGGGATTACCTTCATAACAACGTTAACCGCGGCATAGCCACCGGAGAGGCTGCAAGACGATATTATACAGCAAAGGAGTTTTCGGTTACAGGAGTACCTACTGCTTTCTCTTTTTTGATGCCACAGTTGGATACTAAATTTTTTGATCCTCAAAATATATGGTATCGCTTTGATAGTGGTCCCTTAAAGAGAAGTTTAGAAAGATTCGCAAAATTTCCAATAGCAACAACTTTCGACGGAAAAGCTTCATTGACTCAACCAAGGCTTATCCTAGTTAGTGTTGACGTAGCTGAAGGGGGTACCGTAACATTTGATAGTTATGAAAAAGAAGATGGTTCGAGAAAATCAGAGTATGGAAAATATATTGTTAAAGATGGTAAAGAATTGGGATTCACACATATCATAAGGTACAACAATGGCATTACAGCTGATCAGGTTATTGCAAGTGCATCAGTACCACTTAATTTTGGCTATGTTCCTTTAGAAGTTGAAAGCTATAATGGCGCTACATCTAACTATGAGAAGAATAGCCGGTACTTTTGGGATGGCGGAATAATGAGTAATACTCCCCTCATGCAAGTTGTCGTGCATCACCGAAATTATTGGCTCAAGAGGAGAGGCTTCAAACACACTGTTCCAAGGTTGAATATTGGCATAGTCAATGTTCATCCAACTAAGCAAGACACAATTCCCTGGGACCGTGACGGCGTTATAAATAGAAGGGAAGATGTAACCTATTCAGACAGAACTTATAGTGATCAGCAGGCCCTATTACTAGTATCAGACTATGTGGATCTAGCTAGAGAGTTAATCAAGGTTGCAAAAGATCATGGTGTAAAAGATGACGTCATAAATAGCATATTGGACAGAAAGACTATGAATCATGGTCTGGCAATCAGACCTAGGACATATTCAGATATACTGGTAGGACAATATGAAATAGGAAAAGTAATACGGATAAATCGCAAAAATGATCAATACACTATATCAAACAAAATATTTGACTTTTCCTCTAAGACAATTAGTCAACTGAGGGAAAGTGGGTACAGCAATACTCTAGATCTTAGTGATCTGGAGTATGAGGGCGAACTGTTCTAATTAGTATATTCAATTAGGATAGATAGCATATGATAAGAAGCTATACATCAATACCGGCGTAAATAAAAAAGAGGCAAGAGACATTTAATCAACTGGGACTTTGGATTTCTTTAAATATCGACCTAAAAGAATTGGATTTGTTATGAGATTGACTGCAATTAACGAAATTGTCAGTGTAACAAATAGGTTTTTAAATTCATATTCTGCCGGAAGAGATAGTACCAATGCTGCACAAATTCCTCCCCTCAATCCCCCCAACGTGAGAATATTTTGCCATTGATGAGGTATACGAACTCTAGCGATACGTAAGATTATACTTCCTCCATAGACTACAACTCCTCTTGATACCGTTATTATAACAATTGGCACTATTACTATCAAGACTAACAATTCATTAGATTGTAATAAGAACAAAGAGACCACTGGAATCCCAATCAGAAAAAACAAGAAACTATTTGTAATAAATCCTAAGTAGTCCCAGTACATATGGAATAGCTGTCCAACTTTTGTAATAGTTTCTTTATGTGCTCTTAACAGCAGTAAAGCTGTAAAAACGGTTGTAACTACGCCAGAAACATGCAGAACATGATCCCCTATAATATATCCCCCAATTGTTAGAGCAATTGAAAAAGTGAAATTTACATAATCGTCGGCCTGCCATTTACTTAGTATCTTGCCCCCAATATATCCAAGAGCACTCCCAAGTGCAACTGCGCCCAACATAGACCAAAGAAATGAGATTGAAGTATCTATCAGTGAAAAGGCAATGTTAGAGAAGATTATCCCTTTTATAACATTAAAGGAAATTACACCTGTGGCATCATTGAACAACGACTCACCTTCTATAATTAAATTAAGTCTGTGGGGTATTGGAAATCTCTTGAATACAGCAGCTACAGCAGCTGAATCTGTAGCAGCCACTATCGATCCAAAAAGCAATCCATTGATAATTGGGACTTTGAAAATAATACTGACAGCTATTCCTACTAGAAATATGGTGAGGATTACCCCAATTATAGCAAAGAATCCAATTGGTGTTATTTGACTTTTAATTTCACTTAGTCTTAATTTTCGTGCTGACTCGAAAATTAAGAGTGGAATAATAACCAATAATATTAAATCAGGAGCTTTTTCTACGATAGAATCATAGACACTCTTAAAGTCCGAACTATACAATGGAACGATTACTGAAATGGCTCCGATGAACATCATGATTGTTACCCCTGGGATGATAAAGTTATTCGCGTAGCGCTGTATAGCAGAAACTGATATTAAAAAACCAGAAATAATTAGTAAAGTTGCCGATATATCTGTGGACATCAGACGATGAACGGTTATTAACCAATTGTTATTTTAAGTTTAGCCAAAATAATAATAATAACTAAAGAATTCATGATCGATGACCGTCAGATATCCTCATCTTTTTCCCATAGCTCGAAATATGCTTCTTATAGCTTATTAGCGACTATGACATTAAGAATTATTGCGTAAATGTGCGTCAAACCAACTTTAATAAAAAATAGAGTTTTCGTCAGGTTGAACATTTGATCTCTCCTTAGACACAATTAATCTGGGCTTGAGCTAGACCTAAACAGTCCTGATGTCGAATTATTGGGTATCCCACCACGAAGAAGGATGGTCTCGATGCATATTATTGATAGATATTACCTTTGACGCATCGAGGTATTCTATTATATCAAATGTTAATTCTAGTCATCTCGAGATGGTGGTGCTATGTTTATCCCTTCTCCTATCGTGAACAAGTATAACAGTTCCTCCAATGAGGGCAAGAATTCCGTTAACCATTAAAATAACACCAATTAATATCCCAAAAAAAGCCAATCCCACATCTATCCCAATGCTCCTGAGAGATTCTTTGGCAGCGGTTTGGTTGAAATTGAGAACTGATCTTATTATGTCTTTGGCAGAAATTTCTGTAGGCATGGATTTAGCCAAGGAGGCAAGCGAATAGACAGATGGCAATACAATAGCTGCACTTACAGCTAGAAGAATTCCTCCTGCTATTAATATGATATAGCCGCGTCGCAATGTAGATATTTATTGTAAGTCACAACATGGTTATATATGCAATTCGAATTGTTTGAACAGATATGAAGTGAATAGTTGAAATGAATTGTACAGATAGCTTGATTGTACATATAGTAAGTAAAACAAAATGATTGTTCAGTCCATCTCTTCTTTGTTAGAGTAGAGAAGGATAAGAGATTAGTTTAGTTTCGTTAGTTTTAGTTAGTTATTATTAGAACTGTCTTGCCTGTCACATATTGTTGTTGTTGGTGGTGGTTCATGGTTTTCTAGGCGATAAAGATAAGGTACTTGATTGACTGTTAGATTTATGATTACTCGTTAGATTAGTGATTAGTATCTCTAGTTTGTCATTGGGGTCGCGAGGAGTATGATGATCATGATTGACGACTTGGTTCAATCGTAGTGGAATCTCTTTTGTTCTTTACAGCATTTATAAAAATTTGTAACTTCTTCAATGTCTCTGAATGAAGATGATGTTCAATACCCTCTGCATCAATGTTTGCAATATTTTCATCGACACCTATCATTTTCAGAAATTCCACCAATAAACTGTGTTTCTCATGAATATTTTCTGCCATGGCAATACCCTCTTGTGTAAGACTGAT
>JBJMFM010000045.1:0-4506 GCA_045808425.1 Nitrososphaeraceae archaeon
ATGTTAGTATATGTTGTTTTTGCTGCACGTTCTAATCTAATCAGCTGGCAAGCAAACAGAAGATAGAGGGTGCATGCATAAGTTTCCAAGAACCAAAGCAGCGGGTTAGGCATGTCTATTATTCTTTCCCGCTGCTCTAAATGATTATTTCATCATTATCTAACTCATGCCAATGCATCACTAAATTGCAATAACTTCTTTTGAACCGTGCTAACTACTTGAGCACCTACTGATATTATTTACTATTTCTATTTCCCCTGTTGCTTTTGTTCTATCTTTTTCCTACTAAGTGATAAATGAATAATAAAAATCGATCAATTTCTCGTACCACCCATAGGGGTTAAGAATAGACGGTACTAGAAGCGGTGATTGCCTAATTGATTGTATATACAGAATGATTCTTTGAATTATTAATTTTAGATAACTAAGTTAACCAAGATTTTTAAAATTAATCTGTTTGCCACTATCAGGACAAACAAAAATATGGCGATGATTGCTATACATATTGCATCTCTTGGAATTGTGTCTATAACTATAATTCTTGCTGCAAGTATATTATCAGTAGCACTAACAGAATTTGGTAGGTTTCTGTCATTCTAAAAAAGGTACAATGTTTTAACTAATTTTAATCCTGAATTGCATACCGCATAAAAGAAGAGAAAGAAAAATAAAAATGGAATTCATAGTTTATGCTAATGACAAAGAATCAACACATGAAACATTTTAAGAGTCAAAAAGGTGGTAAAACCGCAGCACAACAAGCAGACGAGTTTGTTTGTCAACCTTCAGTAAGAGGCATAAGCGTGTCAATTTATGAGTATGGACTATTATTGTTATATGAAGAGATGACAGATAAGGGTCGAGATATAAGAAAGGAATAGAATCTTAATTCCTCCATTTGACGAAAAAGTAAAGTCCAAGAAATGACTAACTATGACTAATAATAATATTGTGACAATAACCCCTTATGGCCACGCCAACAACCATAAGGGTATTGCTATTCTAGATGGACAGAATTCCTCGAGATTGGTTCTTTTTTGTGGTTGGTTGTAAAAGTGACATACAAAACTATGTTAATATAACTTGCGAAATATTACCACTCATTTAAGGTGCTCACTTAAGGTGTTTATTAGTTGATTTTAATTAACCATAATAACGATAATAACAAGAAACCCTTACGGGCTTAGCGAACTAACCATAATGGCCTACCACTACACAAGTACATACACACACAGGTTAAGATGGATACCGTCTTTTTTTGGTAGCCCGACGATATGAATAAAACAGCAATCTCCGTTTGTTTTGATGTCTTCTTGCTTGTGTTCGTCAATATTCCAAATCCAAAATGGTTTATTATGCAGTCTTTCAAATAGTTTGGATTGTTGCTGTACTCCTAAGCTAACTCTTTTCTTTAGATAGATCTTTAAATGTCAATTACTAGTTTTACAATGATAAGAGTGAAAATCCTAGCTTTAGCTTTTCCGAATCAGTTTAGCTATTTCACTTCTCTTAAAAGAGATAAACAATTAGATTAAACTTACTATAAATAACAAATGCCGGTCCTTATCATATAGAGTTCTTAAACAGACTGAATTATGCTGTCAGAATATACTTGTCAAAAATCTTTAAAAAACTATTAAAAAGGTGTACAAACAACACTAAGGCCTGCATGACTATGACAAGGTATAATGTTAAATCATTTCTTCGGGCTGGTCTTATAATGTCATTAGCTCTTAGCCTGATGGCAGTTGCTAGTTTTACCAATCCAGCATTATTGTCAAACGCTCTAGAAAAAAAACAAATCACGCTAACAGCTATGTTAGATGACCAAGGCGACCCACCAAGATTATTGAATATGCTATTCAATCCAGCGTTGGAGGAGTTAAGAAGTAGACATCCAGATTTAGATATCAAGCTTGACTATAGGCCTATTCCATATATTAATCTGCACAACGAGTTTTCGAAGGCAATGGCTAATCAAACTCCTGTCGATATAATGACTGTGGATCATGTATGGTTGGGAGAGTTTGCTGAAAAAGGATTGTTGACAGACCTTACAAACCTTGCCCATAGCTGGGGAAGGGAGAAAGACTGGTATCGGGCTAACTGGGATGGTGGCGCCTATAAAGGTAAACTATATGCTATATGGACTGTAGTTGATGTAAGGGGAACGTGGTATTGGAAGGACTTACTCAGGAAGGCAGGAGTTGATCCTGACCTGTTGATGACCTGGGATGGATACATTTCCGCTGCAAAAAAGCTAAATGCTGTGCTTAGGCCTCAAGGAATAGAAGGAGTACATCTTGTTGCATCTCCAATAGATATGTGGTATCCTTATCTCTGGGAGGTTGGAGGGGAAGTAATTAAGCTAAAATCCGGGCATCCTACAAATGGTACTTACTGGTTCCCTGCATATAATAGCTCAGAAGGTGTTAGAGCGCTTGGCTTTATCAAAGCACAAATTGACGCAGGTATAAAGCCACAGAAACAACATTTCTGGGGAGAAGAGTTCCTGGACCGGAAGTTCGCGGTGATGATAGAGGCATTGCAGAATCATGTAAGAGATGATTACAATGTAACGACGCCAGAAAAGAGGATGGAATTTGAACAGAAAGTAGGCTTCATACCCGGATTTCCTGTTCCAGGCAAAGGTACTCCAAGTGCAACTGTGATGGGTGGATGGGAACTGAGCATTCCTACTACTTCAAAAAACAAGGATTTGGCTTGGGAACTAATTACTCTGATTCTAGATCCCAAAATAATGGCTCCCTTTCATGTAAAATATGGATTACTGCCTACCCAGATACCGATAGGACAGGGTCCTTATTCAGTACAGCTCAACCAAACAATTCCATATTTTGAGGAATTGATCTCTATGCTGCAACTCCGTGGCGTCAGACCTACTATACCAGCATCTGCTCAGATTGCAGTTAACGTAAGAGATGCATACAACAATGTTACATATGGACTTAAAGATCCTAAGGAGGCGTTAAACGAGGCAGCGGCTAAATCTGCAAAAGTTCTGGGATGGTAAGACTTCATATGTAGATCGCACTTAATTTACCGCATGCTATGCCTGAAAAGAGCCTATGCAATAATACTAGTTGAGCTATGTGGATTAAAACCAGTAGGAGTTGTTATTTTGAGCCAGTGGATGGATTCAGAAAATCTGATTCGTCGTTGATGATGCCATTTCTCCTGCTTACTCTTCTTGCTCTTCCTCTAACTGATCTTCATCATAATCAGCTTCGTTTGATTCTTTTCCATCTTCATTGCTACTGGGAGATGATTTTAGCTTCATTTTGGACTCGTTTGATGATACAAACCTAATAGCATCGTCTACCACAGTAGCATTTGTAAGCAATTCTAGCTTCATATAATAACACTCTTTAGCTAATGACAATTCCTGTATCTTTTCCTTATTATCTTCTGTACTTTGTACTGTATTTCATGCTTCCCTTGTAATTGCATTTAACTCTACTGGACACTTTTCATACTCTTCTGGTAATCTTTCATCAATGTACTTCTTGATGTTATCTTTCGCTTGCTGTCTTAGAACTGATAGATCTCTATTAACAGTACCATTTGATATTTGGAGTACTTGTGCTATCTCTCTCTGACTATATCCTTGGCTGCTCAGCTCCTGGACTTTACTTTTACGCCAGTCAATTCTGTCTTTTTCTTTTTCCTTGTCATTATCATTACGTTCAACTTGCAAGCTCAAATGCTATCTACTGTTTATTCACAATTGGTAAACTGAAGGCAAATGTAGCTCCTTTACCATCTGCGTTATTCTGAGCTCATATTTTGCCACCATGAGCTTCTACAATACTTTTTGAAATGAACAATCCCAACCTAGTACCACTTTTCGATTTAGTAGTAAATTTTGTAAAGAGTTTTGGTAGTATTTCAGAATCTATGCCCTGGCCAGTATCCTTCACACTAATTACAACATAGTCCTTATCTTCTTTTTTCCTTTGCAAGCTAATGGATATCGTTCCTTTTGGTGTGAATTTAATAGCATTGCTAAGTAGGTTAGAGATGACTTGGATTATACTTCCTTTATCAGCTTGAACAATAATAATGTTCTGAGGATCATAACATTCTATTATTATCTATGATGTATTCCTTTCATTCTTTAAGGAAGCATCGTCAGCACTTGTTAATCTATCATTTATAACATTTGTTATTACATCATTTAGATTGAATTGCTCTTCTTTTAGCTCATGCCTTACAATTTTAGATTATCTGATTTTTGTAAATATGTTGTAATATAGGTTACACCACCTGATATAACTCCTATGCTAAGTAAGCCTGCAAATGCAGATATAGGTGGAATAAATTGTACCATGATTCCAATATTTTGTTGTAACTGAGAAACAGAAGAAGAAGCACCAGCTCCGCTTGTAATGATTGAAAGTATCCCAGAACCTATTAGTCCAGCAAATATCATAGTTAGTGTTGTGGCAGCACCTCCTACATTCATTCCAACAAGATGAATCCATG
>JBJMFM010000046.1:0-4199 GCA_045808425.1 Nitrososphaeraceae archaeon
GGCCTTGCAACCAATCCAAAAGAAGCTTCAGAGTATTGCAGTTATAACGTATTTGACCTTGTCCAAAATTATACCATCTATATCCTTACCATTTAAAGCATCACAGCAACAAGCTAGGTTAGCTGGTATGTTCCTTGTTAAGATATACTACAGTTTAGCATGGGGCTGGATAATAGGAATCCTATAGTTGTCCATAGCAGCAATTTCCCTTTCTGTAACAAATTAAATTAAACAACAAAATAGCAATAGGCAGGATAACGGATTATGCAGCTGACCGTTTACATAATCCCACCGTAAAGTCATGTTTGGTAAGAATTCCAGGAAGTCTAAACCCAAAGTGTGTAGCCAAAGAAAAAAGAACAATCCAAAGATGGGATGGAAGTAGACCATCTATTCAGCCTCTCCTTATACGTTTCAAAATATGGCTCACTCAAAAGAGAATTGATGAAGGGCTAAAAAAGAACAACAAATTTCAAATGACTGTTTCTAAAAGTCAGGAACGTACAAATGCAATCAAATGGATTGAAAAGGGAATACTAGATCATCCACTTTGGGGCATAGAGATTAGAAGACATGACATCCCCGCTTTCATAAAGCAATTTCAAACCAACCTTCTTTATACGCTATTTGATTGCATAGACTCATATGAAATACAAACCAAAGGATACGAAAAAGCTCTTTTACCTGTCACTCAAGCAATTGATACAATTATGACGGGGAAAGGTCTTGATGATAAAGACCTTGTGATCTCCAAGTTGCTCAGACAAGATATACAAAAGTACAAGAGCTTATACTCCCACGTGTCTGCAGCTATTCAACTAAGAAATTATCCTCTAAAGGGAGATACAATTCAGTACATCTATACGGACTCGCACCATAACAATCCTTTATGTAGAGTGGCAAATATATAGAACTTAAGAGTCTTCGCCCCGATATGATAAGGAAAAGTATAAAGAAATGATACTTGATGCCGCAGAAACAGTTTTAGGATTCTTTGGCTTTGATAGGAGTACCTACAGCAACCTCAAGAAGGGAAGAAAAAAGTGGTATGAAGAATTAAGAGAGCAGAGAGTAAGAGACATACAGACTGAGATGCTTTAATCTTGGGAGAAAGGAAACAAATACGCCTTGTTAACGTAATATAGTAATTCCAATATTCCTATAACCTATTATGATTATGAACTGATGATTTGTTTGTTAATTACTCTATTATATTAACAGATTCTGTACTGGTAACTACTATTATCTAAGTCTACCAGCCACACGCCGTTCTAACTCAGATCTTACTTTGACTACACCCCGGTGTACTGCACATGAAACACAGTAAAATTTTACGTCTGTTGATGGGGCTATATATGCTCCTTGGGATCTAAGTTCTTTTGCAAGGGTTGGTTCAACCAAAGTGATTCTACCCGTGACCTTCTTAGCTTTATCGCGAGGTACCATTGCACCACATTGGCTACAATGTATAGTGCCAGAGCTACCTTTTCCGCCCTTAGTTCTGCCCCGACTAGTTCGCTTCTTAGGCATAATTAAGCTAACGTTGTCTCTTTATCCTTTTAAATCTTATGATGTTAACGCTGTTCCTCAAACTCAACAAGGATATATCATAGAAATACAAGAGATATGGCATATATGAATACATATCCTTAAAATCATTATATTTGCAGAAAGGTCCTAAAAATAGTCTATTATAAATGAATTATTATCGTCCTCTATTTTTCTCGTGTTTGAAGTTTTTTCATATGTGGCATATTGAACATAGACCTCATTCCAATACCTCATGCATATTAGCCTTTGATATGCATCGACTTTAATGTCCTCACCCAAAACGAGGTTACGGAATACAATATCTGGTTCATTTATACCTGCAGCAGAACGCATAGGGCATGTTGCTGAAAAACGTGGATTAATTTCAAATATTTTTGGTTCGTTTCTTCGAAGTTTTGCTTGGATATTAATGGCCCCTCTAGCACCCAATTTCAGGGCAACTTCTTCAGCTGATCTTCGTATACTTTCAAAGCTATCAATAAAGGCTTTGTAAGTCTGTCCATTCTTTACTATCTTTCGAATCGATATGGAAGACATTGTATATTTTCCAAATCTATCAACTGTTATACCTGATGTGAACTCTGCCTCATCATCCTTTAGGTATTCCTGAAGTATAGGATTCCAACCCACTCTTTGGATTTTAGAAACTGCATATTCCATTTCGTCCCTATTGTTCGCTACGGAAAAAAGTTTTGAGCCATATCCTTCCCTAGGCTTTACAACTACAGGATAACCAAATTCTTTAGTGAATTTTTCATTATCCTCAGGTAAAGAAGATGCAGCATTGGGTAGGTTATTTGCGTTTAAGAATTTAAAGGTCTTCCATTTATCTCTAGCTGTAATTAATACTCCTATTGGACTAGTCAATAATTTTGCTCCAGTTTCATGCTCTATTCGTTCTTTTGCATCACCAAGTACAATCAGTTCAACATCAGATCCTACATATATTGCATGAACATTTTGTTCTCTGCTAATTTTAATAATAGAATCAATATAGTCGGGGGATGAGGCTGATGGTACTAAAATTCCCATATCACATCTATAGAGACCTGCAGCCTGAGCACTCATATCCGTCGCAATAATTCTATAGTTCACAGGAGAATCATTCGATGCATTTGCCAGCTTCAAGCATTTAATAATCCCCTGCGCTACAATGCTTCCTGTTGCAGTTACTAGTACATTTGCCTTAGTTGTCTTATTATTATAATTACCGCGGTAGATTTGTCTGTCTATTGTTTGTATTTTCACGATTATATAAATTCCATTACATAGTCTGTTACTGTTGTTTGATTGCTGTTGTTTTCATAACAAGTGGTGAAGCTAAATTATTATTACTTAATAGATTCTCACGCCACTGTATTTCTGTATTAGCAAGTCCAAAATTAACAGCATAATCAACAAAGCATGGACTCATATTTACAGCATTTTTGACTTTCTTTGTCATCTTTATAATGCGACGGATTTTTCGTTGTTCCTCCTTCAAATTAAACAAATCTTCCAATACGTTATGAATAGATCCACCAGATTTTATTCGATGGTTTCTTTCTGCAATCATAGGAATTATCTTATTTCTATATTCAGCATCTTTTTGTTTTAATGATTCCAAATAAGGAACAATATCAGATTGCTTCGTTAGCTGTACAAGTTCTAAAGCCTCTGATTGTCCAATGCCATAATAGATATCCTTTGAAGACCAGATCACAGTCAGTGGAATATTAACAGATAATTCTTTGAAGACCATGCTACCAACCACAGCATAATCCATGCTACCGCCGGTGCCAGATGCATAGCATGTGATTCCAAGATCTCTAGAAAGCAATAATAATATTGGAATTGCTCGTGGAGAAAGTCGATGAATAACTCCTTCTTCTTTTAAATGATCCATTGTATAGTTTTTCCCTAGATTTACAAGAACGTCATTTTTGCAGGATATGCATATGCCCTTAAGTATTATCTCTTGTTCTTCTAATCCTCCTCCTGATACTTGTTTGTCATGGATCTTCACAGGGGCCTTACTGCCACATTTACAATGGACCCAAACAGGAGCATTCAGATATGAACTTGAGCTTACACCAGTATCTATACCATGGCGCAAAAACATACTTTCGGCTTTTCTAAGTGCGTCTGAATATAGATTAAAATTAGAAATCAAATACTTAAAACCATCTTCAAAAACCGAAGATATATCCGTGAGTCTCACAAAGAGAGTATCATAACCCCACACTTTGTTCACAATTTGTGACATCAAAAAAGAATTAAAATCCGAGTAAGATCTTGCTTTTTGATATGATAGCTCCACCTCACTCCAGAACTGATCAAAATTATCAAGTAGTCGTAATTTGTTGGATGATGATGAAACTACATATGACGAAGAATTCTTTTTTATCCAAAAGATTATCTGTTTCTTCCATTGGTCTAAAACTGTTCGTCCTGGTGGAGGCATATTGCATACCATCTGCCACCTCTTTGAATTGCTAACAGGTAATCTGAGTTCAAGTCTTCCCAAAGAATGTTTAACGCTTGGCAGCTGCGCAATACGAATCCACATATCCTCTATAAAGTCATGGTCTACGATAAGGAAAAAATTGACAATTTTTTTGCTAGGACTTTTTTCCTCTTTTTGTTTTTCTATTAGATCTTTGACAGCC
>JBJMFM010000047.1:0-11032 GCA_045808425.1 Nitrososphaeraceae archaeon
ATAGTAGTCATACGGTGGTGGTAATAGCTGTCTACTACTCATATGCAATAGATTGCTCTTGTCTTTGCTTGATGATAATGAGTTTTGATTATTATAACAGTTCAAGGAAGTGTACTTGTCTGGATTATTTCTCATGGACTGACGCATATGTCCATCCATGACATAGTATCTCCACTCAAATTCTGATATCCATTTGTTTGAACGTCTGACCATATAGGTATGATACACATAGCTTAACATACTAATAATACTTAGTATCGAGCATTATTATCTGTCAATATTACTATCATGCTTATTTTTTTGTATTCTTTGACTTATTTTTTAATTGCCTGTTAAAAACAGAACCAACTAGTGGATTGATAAGGTAAGGTATTGTATGCTTAAACCATACTCCAACTCTTATGTAAAACGGAATCATTATTTCAAGTCGAGGAGAGTTTGCAGCAGCAAGAATGGCTTTTGACACACTTTTTGGTTCGAGCATAAATCCAGTATAATTTGGAATACGATGAGCAAATGATTCATGGTTAAAAAAATTTGTCTTTACTCCTATAGGGCTTACTACTGTTATGCCTACGCCAGTCCCATGCAATTCATGAGATAAAGCCTCAGAAAATCCCAATATTGCATATTTTGAAGCACAATAAGCTGCTAGACCTGTGACGCCAAAACTTGCGGCAGCTGATGCAACATTTACTATGTGTCCGGATTTCTGTGAGATCATAGAATCTAGAAACATCTTTGTACAATAAACCATGCCTAAGTAATTTGTAAATGTAATTGACTCCATTTCTTCAATGCTTTGATCCTGCACTTTATCATACAATCCAAAACCTGCATTATTTACCAAAATATCAATGTGTCCTAAACTCTCAAGTATTTCTTTTCCCATTCTTACAACATCGGCTTTTCTTGATACATCACAAGAATATACCACTGATTTGGATGCAGAATTTTCTTGCAATATTTCTTTGAGTTCTTCTAATCTTGTTTTAGAACGAGCAACAAGTACAACAGTTTGTACACCATTATCTGCAAAATCAATAGCTGCCTGTTTTCCGATTCCAGATGATGCACCTGTTATCAGCACAGCCTTTCCACTAAATTTGTTTTTTGCATTCTTCTTCTTTTTATCCATGCGCTTGTTCGCAGTTCTTTCCAATAAGACTCTTTGCCGATGTCTCTAGCCTATATCTATAGACTCAAATGGTTATCCAAATTTTTAGTTTTTTAGATGGCATGTCAGCGCTCCAGTTTTTTATTATCGATATATGCTTTGAAGCCTCCTGTCAACGTCTGACTCTGGAAGATCAAAATAATCAAATGTCGATTTCAATAAATCTTTATTTATATTGTCATGTTTGTCCTGCTTAAGTCTTACCTTTACAAGTATTTCCGAGATCTGTGTTAACAGTATTTGTGCAAAGTTATTCCATCTCTGTAGGTCTTTGTCAGATCTAGAAAGCAATATTGAACTTAATTTTGCGAATGATGCAATTATTGCTATTCTGTATTTTTGTAACTCCTTTTTATGCAAATTTGTATCTGGGATATCACGAACTTCAGAGCAAATGATGTATTGATATTCATCTAAATTCTTTGCAATCCCTGATGCCTTAACAATATTTGGCAACATTATTGCTTCAGACTTTGTATCCAAGCTTATACCTTCTAAAAGTCCATTGACTTTTTCTATGACAAGATTTCGAGTTGTTACTCCATCACTGGATAATAATCTATGGCATCTTTCATCGTTAATAATGTATTTGTTAATAATCATCTGATATAGATGTGCCATATTACAGTATGTGAAGTATGTGTATCCTGTTTAAACGTAGCTTGTTAGCATTCGTTCTATGTATTGTCAATAGAAAATTCTAAATATTCAACCATGATATACTAATGATGATATTTTGGAAAATAAAGTATGTGCTTATTGTGGTAAGGAGTTTTCGGAGAGAGAAGGATGGCCTCATGTAGAAGGAGACTCCAATAGAGGAGTTTTAAAAATAGAACACTTTTGCTCTGAGGAGCACAAATACAACTTCTTGAGTTCTTCTAAATCATAACTGGATGATTTATCAAGATCAGATCACTGGTACCAAAAATGAAGATGTCATATAGTTCCCATTGCTTTTTATTTTGTAAGTCTATTTATTCACTGTAGATATAAATAAATGAATATGCTTAGTAATATGTCTACCTCTTGAAAACTTTATGTGTTAATATCACCTCATTTATTGCGAGATGAGCTATTGTCTGTCATAGATGGAGAAGAAGAAGAACAACAACTAGTGACGGCTTCGGGCAAGAGGGTACATTTAGCAGGTAAAAACAAGTGGGAGTGTGATATTTGCAGTAAAATATTTGATAGTTTGTATATACTGAATTATCATAGATTATTAGAACACAGCAAATACAAGAGGCCGCCAATTGGCGTTGGATGAAATTCTCCAGTATGCATTGATAGACCTTATCGTGGCTTCTATACACGAACATGCTTGAGTAGGTGGGAGCACAGAACTGGTGCTATAGGGGCTATATACGTATAGAAGAACTTTATCAATGCAACCAAAACAGTGGCCACCGCTGATTAAGAATTATGGAGTTTCAAAGCATTTTTCCAATTTTCAGTTAACGGGATAATATTTCACACATATGATAGTGCATATCAATCATCTTTTGCTACAGCAACAGACCAATATACAACCGGTGAGTGCTATTAAGCGGCATGGTTACAGATATGAGTTCATACAATCAAATACATTTTAGAGCAGAATTTACCATAGAAGAAGGAAAAATAGAAGAATATAAGAAACTGGTACAGGATATGAGCAGAATAGTGGAAGCTAACGAGCCAGATACCATAGATTACCAGTTTTATCTAAATAAAGATGAGACAGAGTGCATTGTACATGAAACATACGCAAATTCAGAGGCTGTACTTGCTCACAACAATAGCGTTGCATCGCAAACAATACTTCCAAAGATTTTCAGTGTCGCTAAGATAAGTAGATTTGATGTTTACGGGAGCCCTAGCGAGGAATTACAAAAGGTGCTAACAAGTTTTAATCCACGGACTTACAATCTATTTGCTGGGTTCAGTCGTTGACATTTCGGTATTACTTTTAGGTCTAACTATTTTTATGAACTAGAAGCAAGTATGTACATAATACCAAAGGTATAACCCATATGCTATCACATCATGACGATGCATTTTTCAATTTCAAAGGGCATTAGAGCGGTTTACAAGTTTTCATCTTTAGAATCAATAGCAAATACATGTGTTGAAATTGATAAGGCAATATCAGAAATCAGTACTCATAACTTGTGTGGAGTAACAAACTATTCAATAGTCTAAGGATTGATCCTGTCTATGTTGAATAGCAATAACCAAGAACAAGTTATCAATATTTGGTAAAAAAATCAATTGTGAAAAATTTCTTATCGACCTTCCAGTTTAGAAAGAGTGAAATATCAACACTCTTAAAGATTAGTTCAGAGCATAGAAGGTTACGCAAGCAGGAGAAAGAGAAGATATTTTGGCAAAATCATATGAAAATATATTTCTGCATTGACTAGAATTCATTTGACATTCAAAAAGTAGGTGGTGAAAATTGGTAGCTCTAGCAGGCTTCTGAGTCTAGTGAGTGGATTACATAGTGCAATTTCCACTAAAATGTAAAAGCTTGTCAAGTAGTGATGAATAAATTATTTTCATAGTGGTCACCCGATCTAAGACTCTAGGCTGTTAGACGAAATGGGATGGAACTAAAATTATAGATTTAGATAGATTATATATGGTCTAAAACGAAGATTTAGAGGAAAAGAAATTATTGATCCAGTGGTTATGCTTTTGCTAAACTAACAGAGCAGGAAGAAATTGAAGCCAGCATTTGAGTTCCTCAAATACTTCTAGGTAATGTAGGAAGGTTAGTGAAGATAGATTCAGGAAATATTATTGCAATAAATGTGCAAAAGAATATCCTAGTTCTCCAGTAATAATTTATGAAAGTCCAAATGAAGAATTAGGAGAAGGTGTTTTCCTTATTGAAAAGGGAGAATACAGATGTAGGATGTGCAATAACATAATAGCACTTTATCGTAGGTCCAATAATAATAGAAAATAACTTTTAAGATTGGAAGAAAAAAGACAACTTTTTGTCAGGAAGAATAAGGAAGAAATACATGGGTCTTGAGCTCATCTTTCTATAGACTCTGGGTGGACTCAAGTTTATTATAGTTTATATTTGCTTTTCTGATTTCATTATCATTAACAATGAAGTCATGATGAAAGCGAAGTGTGGTCATGCAGAAGATAAAAGATACTCAGATGCGCACCATGGGCTATGTAGAAAATGTCATTCCAATTTTGCATTTCTGCTAGAGTTAGAACAAAAGTATGGCGAAGATGCATTAATAGAGTATTGGTATGCTAAAATACTTACTTCGCCGTCAGAAAGAAAAGTAGGAGAAGTAGAAGTAGACTGCTTTATAGATCATTTAATTGAGTTTTACCAACAGAATTTAATCAAATTTCCATCAAAGGAGAAATATATTAGGAAAATGCTATACATGTTACATTCACTTCAAAAACCATTTGATATAGAAACCTTGAGATGAAGAAAACAGTAGCATTTTGCAGAAATTAAGTATTAAACTGATTAATCAATATCCTCTATATTTTTTGATATGACTTATAATAGCGATAATAACTCATCTGCTAGCCAACATGAAGGAGTATCGTCATAATCCCATAAAGGAAATAATGACAATTATTATCTTGTCAGTGGTGTATGATTTTAGCCGTATAAAAGTTATTTTACAGAAGACAAGTTCCATAGACAGCGATATATGTGACATTATGGGAAGAGGTTACGATGAGCATTGAGTGCTCACGTTTAGGTGGCAGCTATATTATTTCAAAAGAATCTATCATCTTTTTGTGCTATAGGCAAGTAGCTTCTCCTAGGAAATCAATATCTTTCTCACATTTTCATATTATTAGAGTATTCCTTTAATTCAAATGGAGTTACTGCATGAATAGGTGAAAATGAAATATTACATAAATGGCAGTATAATTCACGATAATGGTAGCGTTTGTACTTGATAGTAGATGATAGAACTACATATCTTGACTTGCGACAAGTCGGACAACCATACAATTTTTTGTTTAGCTTTATTTTATTGTTCTTGTTGTCATGGCTGCCATAATCTATCCGCATTATGCCTGCTTGATAATAGGAAATTATACTATTAAGTGGATGCACAAATTATGCACTATATTAATTAATAAAATATTGTAGCTTACTATATTATAGTAAATTCTAAGGAAAAAGATAATTGATGTTTAAAGACTAGGGATGGTTAGATGGCGATACAGTAGTGCTTCTTCAGCTGATGACACTTTAAAGTTATAATACGCTTTAGAGGTCTAGCATTACTAGTTGTCTAAAGACTTTCCGGATTGGGAAACATTATACAAAAGTCAAAAGATAGAGACTATGCCATGGTATAATGAAAATCTTGATTCGGATTTAGAAAATGAATTAGATTGTAGAAAAATTACTGGTGGTAAATTCCTTGATCTTGGTACTGGTCCAGCTACACAAGCCATATTGCTTGCTAAAAGAGGTTTTAACGTGACGGCTTCTGATTTATCAGAAGCTGCAATTAATAGAGCAAGAAATGTTTATGCTAATGAGAAAAATGTTAATTTCATAGTAGATGATATTCTAAATTCCAAACTCAAAGAGAATGAATTTGCCTATATTTTTGATCGAGGCTGTTTTCATGTTCTTCTACCAGCAGATAGACAAAGATACATCACCAAAATAAAACAAATATTGAAAGATAATGGGATATTTTTCTTAAAATGCTTTAGTGACAAAGAACCCAGACAGGAAGGTCCATACAAATTTTCACAAGAGGAGATAACAGACTTATTTAGTAAATACTTCAGAATAGACAGTATAAAAGAAACAGTTTATCAAGGACCTTTAGATCCATTTCCAAAGGCATTATTTACTGTAATGATAAAATTGTGATATGCCGTTACAGATTGCCTTTAGAAGTGTAAATAATCGACCTGACTGTCGCAATAGAAGTAATATTATTGGTCAAGTCTTCCCCCGACATATCAAAAGAAAAACAATGAAATTAACAAGGTAGATTACTTGAATATAATGTCAGAAGAAGTTTTCAGACATTATGTTTTCAGACATTATAGCTAATGTTAACATGATTATATTAATGAAAGGGGGGAGTTACTCTCGAGTTTGCATATACAAACAAATATGCAGAGTTCGCACTTCTATATTTCACATCTTCTCCCTCTTTCCACTATCGTCATTCTTTAAGAGTACGAAAATAAAAGAATGTTCATATGTCATATCTTCCCTTATTCCATCGGTCTGGCGCGAATAAGAATTCTTAATATTATGATGAATGAAGATGATACATTTAGTTCATGAAGACAACTTGTCCTATCTGTAAAGGCTCTGGCAAATTGCCAGTCACACAACAACCAAAGGCCGAATCCCATGGCGAAGAGACAATTGGTGAGTGTCCTACATGTCACGGTAAAGGATATGTAGACAAGAAATCATCATAATGCAGGTCAAGGCTTCCCCCGTGATGAGCAGTTCGGGGGCAGTATGTGTTTACTTCGTACTTGTATAACTGCTAGTTTTGTATCCATTACTTTCCAAAAAGTTATTCACGCTGCAAGGTCAGCTCCGACAATTCATGGACCAATTGACCCTTATTATAATTTTTTAGAATGTTGATCACATGAAGAGCTGCTGTATAAATAATGGGATCAGTTTAGTGGCCCTCGCCAGCTCTCTCTAGTCTTTCTATAACTACGTCATAGTTTTCGCATTTGTCATTTATACTTGCAATAAAACTCTGTTCCTCAGCAGAAATTAGTTCATGAAGCTTGTTATCGGCTTCGTCGTAGTCACTTGAGGAACAACTATAACCGGTCCAGCCGTAATGACTCAACAGTAGACCAATGGTACACCTGAAGTTATCCTGGCCGAGATTTCCTCTCCGGAATTTAAAATTGTGTTTCTCTTGTTCTATGATTTCAATTACCTTGGCGAATCTGTTCTTGGGCTTGGTTAAGAGTATCTGGGTCATTCGTAGCTCATAAAGGAACCATGGGCTTTATAGTTTTTATGTAGGTTCAGATGCAGATAGGATTGTCCAACTATTTCATCTTCGATTTAATGATTGTATCTGGAAGTTATTATCGAATAACCGTATTATCGAATCTCTCCATCTTGTTATTATTCATATTTCTACTCAATCTAATGATGTTAACATGTTCGCTCTGAATTATATACAATCAGCGCAATTAATGCAAAAGGCCACAAAAGCATCAAGACCTCTACCATCATCAGTCCTCCGCGAATCATTTAAGAAAGCTTTAGAAATATTAGAAGATTCTCCTACAGATAGTTTGTTTGAATCTATGCGTGTCATAACTGGAGTGGCAACTGAAGAAGAACTATTTTCCGATTATAAATTATTTGAAAGTTCGTTGCGTAAATTACTTGGTGACGAAACCGCTAATACAATCTTGACTTTTTTGCTTAATGAAATGGTTAATTGGCTTCCACGCAAATGAGCAATTTGGAGAAGCATAAGATTTCTGTAATCATCTCACTCAACTGTTAGGTTTCACATCTTTGTATCCCTGTTCTCCATCTATAGATATCATTGCTTCTTCTTTTTGCTGCTTAATCAGAGTCTTTCTTTTACGATATATACTTCATTACTCAAAGAAAGAATAACATAATCCTTCCAGATTCAGATAAAATCAAACAAATCATTGACAGAACGATGGCAATTTCATCTAAAATATAGTCACTAAAGCAGCGGGGGGCTTCCTTCCCGCCGCTTGAATGAAATCACAGAACAGTTGGTCTTGTCAGCAGTAGATAATATATTATCTAGTCAGTATTTAACGATTCAAGACGATTTATCTGACGAAATGAAGACCTGATAAAACTAGCTCAATCCGACGAGAACGATACAGAACCAAAATTAAGGTTGTGTTAACATAGCGTTTGCCGTCAGTAGTTTGAAAAAGTGTTAACTGGCATTTGACAAAAAGCTATAGCAAAGAAACATCATGATTAATAATATGTTCATTGCTGTACTTCTAAGATTATGTAAAGATAGTATCTACATTCTATGATGATACCAGAAAGGTTGTTGGCACTGCAGCTATATAGCAGCAAAAAAACAACAGCCCGCTAACTACAATATCACAATGACATTATCTTGTTTATTCTCTGTATCAAAGTTTGATTGTCAACAGGCTTTACAATAATCTGGTTTTCATTTATTGTGGGAAAGTATTTCGCAAATTCTTGATAATTTGAAATAGCTGACAAAAAGCATACTCTGATTTTATTATCTATCTTTCTTAATTCCTTATATAGACCAAGACCAGTTACAAGTACCAAAGTCAGAAACACAAAAACTGTGAGGGCCAACATGGTAATATTTGCTACATCAAATAGTACAGAGCGACTAAGCAAGCCATTGCTCAGTAGATTTACAGTTTTTGAGATACCCGAATATACATATGAAGAGTTTGAAGCAATATCAGTTAGGATAATTAAGAAATTGCCCCAGAACACTGTAATACAGATAGCTTCCTCGGTGTGGAAAATGGGTAGCAGAGATATAAGAGATGTCCTGAAGATTGCGAAGCTTTGTAATCCGTCAGATGGAGAGGAAGATATAAGCAGACTCATTTCTATACATCAAAAGTACCGTAAAACTGGTAATAAGTATAATTGATAACTTCAGATCCTGCCCCGAATTTCTTCGTATTTTGCATAAGTGAACTTTTGACTCAGATACTTGGTTGAGTTACAAACGGATTATCTAATTTACTTGATAGAGTTAAACTGAACCTTACAAGTCGTAATGAAATGCTACTGATCAAAATGGTAGTATAGACACGATACTTGGTGAACGATTACCAGAATTGTTATTATGACTATTTAGACCATCAGCAATTAGCGGCTGTTGTTCAGACTGCTGTTGTTGCTGAGGTGTTGTAGTTGCTTGTGATTTTGTATTAATAGTGGACGCGGGGTTAGTCATGTTTACAACTGTACTATTATTGTTGCCATTAATTAACGAAGAGGAAAGAGGGGATACAGCACACCCCATAGCATGTTGTATAGGCGCTGCCTGTTGTATAAGAGTTGCAGCTTGCTGCGCTGTCAATTGTCCAGTAGCTTGATTTGCATTTACATTATTTAGGAATGCATTAAACGTATTGCATGCAGCCGTATCTTCACGATTTAACAGCCTTATTGTGAAAATCAATGGGGTATCCAAACTTATGGATGCGCTCTTAGTGAGATGCATATTGTCTATTATACTGACAAACCTCTGTATAGCTTGTTGAGGCAATATAATAATCCATGTGAATCTAGCTGGATTTGGATCAGTGTTTGCTACATTATCTATTGCTCTTACTGTAAGTGTGTGCTGCTGTCCAGCTGTCAAGTTATTAAAATTAATTGTAGCCAGATTAGTATTAGCACACATAGAGAATGGTTTGTTATCAAGGCCGCATTCAAAGCCAGAAATGGGGTTAGAACCCTGAGTAGATCTGACTTGCAAACCAATAGATGTAGAAAATATAGTACTTCCATTTTGGATTGAATTTGCATTGCCATCTGTAGCTGAAGTTATCCTTGTTTGTATTGGTGATTGCTGTGGTGGTGACGGCGGGGCAGACTGTGATGAAGAGCTAGCCATGACAGAGGTTGTATTACCAGAAGACTCATTTGAGTTAGAATTGATGATATTCCCATCACCTTTAGGAGAGTCAAAAGCACGGGCGACTGGACCTGTACCTGCAGTTATCATAGCGACAGGCGAATCAGCATTAGCTGTATTTAGTACAGGTAAAAGAAATGATGAAAGCAATAGAAGAAAAGCAGGTGCTATTACAGGTAGCTTGAAATTCATGTAGTGTCTATACAAATTATACAGTTTTGATCTTATTTTGGTTGATAATGATTTGTAAGCAAAATGGTTAGCAGCAAAATGGCAGATGAAAAAATGCAGGAAAGAAGGATGATAGAACTATATCAAACAATATGCTATATGATGGATGAAGACAATACTATTGTTATTATTTCTTATCATCCTATGAATACTAGAATAATAATTATTTAAGTGAAGTAGTAGTTGCCTACTAAGTAAGTAATACTAAACTGTCTCGATCATGGATATTCAAGATTCCCAGCATCTCAATCACGACGTCGAATAGTTACTTGTCTATGGAATACTGTACATAGCGCCTACTATGTAGTTCATTCCATTCCAAATTCCATCTGACTAGCATTTGACTTAGCATTTGACATGTATTTGACGTGGCTAACGCTTACTTTATAGCTTTGTTATAGTATAATTCTATATAGATGCCCGCCCCGATTAATGAGATAGTTAAAAGACGAGTGATTCAGCAATGGTTAAGCGGGGAAGCCCGAGCTAAAATTGCTATCGATAACAACGTTGGGGAAGGTACAGTTAGTAGTATCATAAGTTACTTTAAGTTAGGACTTGATGATGCAGAGTTTGACTCGGTCAGAGAATTAGCTCTACAAGCAAAGAAACAAGGACTGAATTTGTCTGATTTAGCTTCAAATTTTAGACTACACAACTTTATCAAAACTTCGGGGGCAAGCGAGGATCAAATCGAATCATTCATCGCCAATGTTAGTTCAAGTGACATTCCCCCCGAAAAAGTAGTTGAATATGTGAATCAATTATTTGCTGTTTCAAGCGAACAATCAATTCCACCTGATCAAGTACCAAATTATATCAAGAAAAATTAGAACAAAAGACAAAGATTGATGAACAGATCAAAGAAGCTGATGCTATACTTCAAAGCAAAAATGTGAGTACTGAAGTTATCAATGAACACATTCGCTTAAAAGAGGAATTGAAGAAATATAGATTGTCTACCAAAGATATTCGTAGACTACTAGAT
>JBJMFM010000048.1:0-9522 GCA_045808425.1 Nitrososphaeraceae archaeon
GAGACAGGTCGGTCTCTGCCTGACAGGGGCGTGGTTGTCTGAGGGGAAGTTGCCCCTAGTACGAGAGGAACAGGGCAGCGCAGCCTCTGGTTTATCAGCTGTCCGACAGGGCACGCTGAGCAGCTAAGCTGCTTAGGATAACTCCTGAAAGCATCTAAGGAGGAAGCCTTTCCCGAGAAAAGACAGCCTTCCGTAAGGAGAAGGGCGGCCATAGAAGATGGCGTTGATGGGATGGAGGTGTAAGCATCGAGCTTAGGCGAGTTGTTCAGCCTGCCATTTCCAATAGCCCAACGCACCTTAATTTGTGGAAATCCGAAGCTACTACAATAAAATTGCCCTAAATACGTAAAGAACATACACTCTTGTGATTCGTTATAGTTTCTGTATTGATCCTATGCGTGACTGCTAGGTCCTACTTTATTTTTTATCATATTAACTGACAGGATTTAAAGTTTCTTTCTAATTATATTAGTAATTTATAAAACATAGTTATATGATACCATGCTTTAAAACGGATATAGCTTTTGGAATCTTACTTCCAATGTATTTATTTTATTTTTTACATGGCACCTGTCTCTCTTCTAGTGAGAGCAAAATTATTGAAATAATAATAGAGATGTAGAAGCAGTTTGTTACAACATCAATAACCCAATATCATACGCTTAAGTATGTGAATATTGATGTATGTTCAAATTAGAATGTCACAAACTGTATGTATTTCACATAAAGAAGATGTTGATGGAATATCCTCGGCCGCTTTAGTCAAAGCAGCATTTAAAGCCAAATCTGTTGTTTTGGTTGACTATTCTAATATCATATCTAATCTAGAAAAACTCGCGTTGCCCAATACGACGGATCAAAGAATTGGTAGGATATTTGTATGTGACTTAGGATTGAGTAAAAAGAATGAACAGAAGTTTATAGATATTATCGGAACAATAATTTCAAATGGATCTAAAGTGACGTATATTGATCATCATGAGCTGCGGGCTGAAACCGCAATTACATTAAAGAAAATGGGAGCAGTATTAGTCCATAGTGTTGATGAGTGTACCAGTGTTCAGGTCTATACTAAATTCAAAAAGAAACTTAAAACACAAGCTGCGTTTTTTGCTGCTGCCGGAGCTCTGACCGATTATATGGAAAATAAGCCTGTTGCCTCATCTATTGTGTCTAGATTTGATAAGCAGTTCTTGATGTTAGAGGCTACTGCTCTTTCATATATGATTTCAGCGAATCAGAACAACATTGAATTTCTGTCTAAGATTGTAGATAGTCTGGCAGACATGAAATATCCTCATGAGATTGAAGGTGGATTTTCAATTGTTGAGAAGTACGCGCAAAAAGTCTCGAATGCAATAAAAAAAATTGAGGAATCTATTGTTAAAATTGACAATTTGGCATATGTGCAGAGCAATCTGGATCTATCTGCCAGTATAATTGTTAATTCTGTACTCGGTATTTCAGAAAGAACAGTTGCAATGGTGTATAAGTTAAAAGATGACATCAACTGCTACATTATTTCTATACGCGGCTCGAAGGATTGCAAAGTGCATCTTGGGCGTCTGGTTAATGATATTGCGTCAGAAATAGGCGGAAGTGGTGGAGGCCATGATAAAGCATGTGGCGCAGTTATACCTAAAGAGAAAATAGAAGAGTTCATTCGACTACTAAACAAAGGAATTGCTGCTATTGACAAGTAGTAAAATCAAAATTAATTGCAGTTTTGTAATTTATTATGTCTCTTAGCAGATATTTTATGTATATCTATTCCCATTATGCGATTCCTCATAATGAGCAGGACTGCATGCCCCGTAACCCACCGATTCGATATACTCCGCCTTTTTCCCCGACCATCGTATAACTTCTTAACTAGGTTATAAGGTAGTATGCCAATACCATGTAGATGGGCTTCTTTTTTTGATAGTTGTTGAAGTATTCAACTACTAACATATATATTATCTTCATTTCATACGGCTGAGAAATCAACTGTTTTTTATCTACGCCTACGATGAAGAATACGTAAAAAGACAGTTATCGATGTATAACAGCCAAATAATATTAATGTAGTTTATCTTCTATATGCGTAGAGACGACCATTTCAGAATGCTAAAAATAGCATATATTAACTAAGATATATACAGTATCTCATTTAATATTCTCTTATATATGCATGATAGAAGATATGAAAAGAAAATGCAAATAGTTGAAAAATTTATTAGAAAACATGGAACAACAGACCATGTGGCTATTCTAAATGAAGTAGATATAGATTATGATACTTTGATGAAAGTCCTCTCTGAACTACGTAACAGAGGTGGCTTAAAGTGAATCGGATTTTACATTTATCCGAGATATTCTTGTACATGCAACTTCAACTGTTAAAATCAGCTAACAACTACTTAAGGAATCCTAGTCAACGTAAATCGTGGAGTGCAATTCATTAGGTAAAAATAATAAAATTTTCAGTCGTGTTTTCTAAATGATGTTTTCTTTATATGACATATATAATTCTAGAAATTATGTCTGGTGATAGCAAATGTTAGTGCGCCTGACGAAATTAGTTTTACCATAACAACGGGTCTACCAGCAACTGTCTGGTATTCTGTAGGCCCATACAGAGTACAGTTTAACTATGTTGGTACATATGCAAATTCGATTTAATGCATTCATAGCATACTATCAAAGTGTATGTTCTAAGGATAAATTATATATGCGTCAATCTGACATTAAATGTGGAGAATTTAGAGCCAGATCAAATTGACGATTTATTATCCAAAGGCAACAAGTCTCTGGTAATGTTTTATGCCGACTGGTGTCCTTTTTGCCAAAATTTCAAACCAATTTTTGAATCTTTAATACCTATTATTCCTAAAGAGTCTAAATCTAAAACCAACTACCAAATGTATGGTGCAAAGGTCAATGATGATGATAATCCTCTATGGGAGGGGTTCTCAATAAATTCCATACCTACCCTCATTGCCTTTGATGAAAACAAGATTGTTGCAAGAAGAGATGCTAAAATGGGCGTAGGTTTAACGAAATCGGACCTTAATTCTATATTAAAGGAGTTAAAATGGAATTAATTAATATGATGACATTGGTTTTATTAGAAGTATAAATCATAGTATAAAGGGATTATTGCATTTAAATCAACTAAAAATAAATAATTCAGAACTAAACCTATTTTCCAGATAATCGGACTATGAATTTTGTAAATAATGAAATGCTATACTACATAATACTGTTTTCATATATATTTAGTTCGTTAAGAGCAAGAGCAAATTACCTGCAAATCGCTTCTACAGATCTTTGCATCCGCAACTCTCATATTATGCTATAACATGACATCTTATATTCATTATGGAGATTCTGGAAGACAAAGTTATTGCAAGACACCTATTTGAGAAATATTGTTCAAACCCTGAGAATTGGAATTTTGTCATTTCAATATCGTCTCTAAGGGACGGATTCTTTGATGCTACAGTTTCAAACACCGATGAAGTTTGGCAACTCAAGTTAGACTCAATCTATAAGCCATTACCACTAGTCGTCGGAACAAAGATCGATGTCGATTCTACAAGGATAGAACGTAGCCTTAATGCTAATGCAGTTCCATTTGGATTCAGAAAATTGGACACACCTGTAGTTATGGATATTTTAAAGAAAGTGACTGACGAGCAAGAGGAACGAATGAATATGCATAATATAGACTCAGATTTAGATTATCAATTCTATTCTATTCTTCGCTCGCTTAAAACAGTAAGACCAACAAGTGGAAATAATTATGCCTATGGGCCATTTATATATACTAATACAAGTCCACTACGACCCAATGATTATCAAAAGCATGTTGCTGAAAAGTTATCTATAAAATTACGTGACAACCTGCGGAGTAAGTATTCAAGTTATGGATAGAATGCAGTAAAATTTGCAATATTGGACAGGAAATCATTTTAGAAAAGATCACAACCAAGTTAATTTTGCATCCTCTTGGCTGGTTGCTTACTTATTAGCTAGCAATAGAATGTTGCCCGAAACTTATAGCAGCGTTTAGAAACAAGCAGATCATAGATCGAACGTTATTCTCCTTGAAATATTTATATAGTACTGTTCTCATGTTGCACAAAACGTCGACTATTTGAAATACATGCGGGCTTCCCATGTTTTTCGTATTTATCCGAGAACGGCTTTTATTATTGCATGTCGCTTGCATTGTAAAGCCACAGTAGCAATTCATCGATCAGGTTATAACAAAATGAAAAATTGTTGTAGTTCAATGTGAATTAAGGATTCACATATCTTACTTACAATCTTATAATCCATAATAGTAATTATTTTATAACTAGCAGTCATGGATAATAATAGCCAAAGAATTTTTACTACATCTGAACAACTAAAGTTAGAATCATAGTATTTATAAAATATAAAAATCAGATATTCCTAGAAGAGAAGGGCTGCAGTTAGTTGTGTGGTTCATAATTCGTCATCCTCAACCCCTCTCTTCACTTCTTTTCTGTATGTGACTAGGGATGGATATGCTGATTGAATGTTAAATAGTATTTCTACATTCATCATTAACATTCAAAAAATGGTTTGTCGATATGAATATTAAAGCCGATTACTTGAATTCGACAATCTAACGGAATTTAAAAACCCGGAGCTAAACCATCAGATCAAGCTTCAGACTCCGACTGAATTTAAGATTATATATTATGTAAAAATTAATATGATTTTACGCTAGTATATCATCCAGCAATGGCTCTTTACCAATGTTGAAGTAACCGTCGTTGATCACAAATTAAATAAATATAATAGGCGACATTTTTTCTCTGGATCAGATTATATGTTTGTATAGTGGTCGCATCGATGACAACGATCAAAGTTATTGCTTGTTTGAATCACCTTATCAGCCTTTACTTTGTATGTATAAATATAAACAAAAAAACAATTACAGATAAACTTTCACAAGGAATGATATTCTGTATCACACACTCTTCTGTTTTGTGGTACATATTCTCATTTCCTGAGATCAGGTTCATTCAAAACTGGCTAATAACACGCCTAATCCAGCTAATGCTATTCGCAGTGTTTCGACGTAAAATATTGATGAATTAACTGCATAGTCACCAATAGCATTAGGTGCAGCCCCAATAAGCACGGCGAAAGATACGCAGAAAATTTAATTGTCTTTGTACCCATTTTTCGACGTGAGATCATCATGGCTTGTATAGTTGTATGTTTGAAATATATTTCAAATATCTTTATTCTTGGTAGGAGAACGATATCTTATTAACGGATGTTACGGATACAATCCATGAAATATGTTGATGATTATCATCACAGTCATATTATGGCGTCTATTTTATATAGACGGAGAGAATTTCATAGCCAATAGTTTTAAAATTTTGGTTGTACTTTAAGATCATAACCAACTAAGCACTCAATAAGAAATATGAGAAATCTGTTTCAATGATCGTTATTATTGTATAAAAACAGGTAAAAAAGGATAGTGAGGACTAGTATTATTACACAGCTGATTGGAATTTTCTAAATGCTAATTATCTCCTCTACTGGAGATATGACTATTATTCCAGCATTTACTTTCCCTGTGGTCGCTGACTCTCTGATCGCAACAATGGCATCTTGTACCTTATTCTCGTCTACTATGGTGACCACAGTACGTCTTGTTGAATATGGCATTTTTATTGTCCCGGTTCCTCTTCCTGACCTCACTGTTTCCTTTTCTCCTTTACCCATGCCCCTAGATTCATAGAATGTCGCCTGTAAGTTTAGAGATTCTAACGCAGATAATACTGAATCTATCTTTTCAGATATTATAAATGCCTCCACTCTCTTCTTTCCTACACTTTTTTTGTCCCTTTGCCAGTCTTCTGCTATTGAAGCATTGCTAGACATCAGACATATACGTTTTTTGGTATGTAATAAGAATTTTCATAGGAATGTGATACTGACTGCGATAATAATATGCAATTTTTTATTGTTATGTTATAGATCAACATCTATCAAGAGAATTCTTTGACTATCGCAGTATATTATTCGTCTAACATATTATTGCCTCTATTTCTTCTATTAGTCAAAAAAATACTTTTTCCGCTGCATTGCTCTTCACTGATAATACAAAAGATGAATAAATTTCGGGAAATGAGAGTTACATCGCTTAATTATATTGTCACTCACGCCTGTTAGATGTTGCACGTCGACGCTGTACAAGCTTCCATATCACCAAAGTATTAATTATCATTATCTAAAAAACATGACCAGATGCCCAAAGCCAATCTGAAATTGAAAGGAACAAATTATTAGTATATAATCACCGTAACCGAAAACACGTATATGATGCCTGCACATATATACAAAAATTCGTTCATGTAAGAGGAAGTTTTCTTAATTCATAATTGATATAAAATATGTAGCCTTTGTCTCATCTCATCTCATCCCATCTCAAAAACTTACAGATGGAATTGCAATAAATGCAAAAATGTGATTCAGACTAATTTTTGCAATGACCTGACATAAAGATATGTAGGGCGCTGTCAATTGGAAAGTCGGATTGCACTGTCATGCTGAGTGAAAAGCCTCTTTCTTAGAAGACGGGTAGCAATTGAGCTTTCCTGTTGTTAATCAACACCACCTCGGAGAAGTGGTTAATATTGCATTTTGAATAATAATACGACCAAGATGTTCTCCCTGTATTTTAAAATAAGCACTGAATTTAAAAATTGTTTTACGCCGAAATAACCACCGCACTTCTCGAAAATAATCAAAAAACACTGATGCATATATCTTTGGAGAACCATTATAACGCGCTCTCCATATTAAAATATGACCGAAGTAATCTACACCAACTAAAGGCATGAGGTTTGATATTTCTATGATAAGGCAGAATAGATCATTGGTAGCGAATGGTTGTATCGATAGCTTGTATGCATATGTCCGTCGTTGAACTCTTCGTAATAATGCTTTATGTTCATGCTTTCAAGCTTGGAGTGAAGAATCCTAGCCCCCAATTGTAAATTGAACTCATCTTTAGATCCGCAATCTAAATAAATGAATCTTAATCTATCTAGATTATTACGATACTTCTCTACAATTCTAACAGGATCATGGCATAACCATCTCTTCCAAACATGGGGCAGAATTTCCCCTGTTTTCAGATCAAATGGCAAATCAACTCCCATCTCACTTGAATTAGGGTTTGGAGAATAATGAGCAGCCATTGCAAATACATTCAGAGGAGGACCGTCATTCTTATCATGATGGTTGGGTTTTTTCCAGAAATTATCAAGCCATTTTTTTGGACCACCATATTCTAGATAAGCTTCAAGAGCTTTTGGGAAATCCTGAAGGTAACAATATTCAAATGCAGCATCTCCTGCATGATCGACCAATCCATAAAATATGTCTGGATGACGCATTCCCAATAACAGAGACCCGTATCCACCAGAGGAATGCCCAAATACTACTCGTAAAGAACTGTTATATCTCTTATCAATGAATGATACAATTTCTTTTACTATGTAGTCTTCATATCTACCAGTTGCTGAGGAGTTCAGGTATTGGTTGCCTCCGAACTTTGTAAAGCAGTCTACTAACACAAAAATCATTGGACCACATTTTTTCTGCGAAATCAAACGATTCATTCGCTGTTCCATATTCTCTCCAAATGGATCGGCATTTAGTAGCGCCCTTCCTTGACTACCGAAACCTGGAAGTAAAAAAATGGTAACATAGCCTTTTGAGTAAGATTGTGAGTAACCAGGGGGCAGGTATATTATCACTTCCCGTGTATATGGATCTTTTAATGGATTCGATCTAAGAATACTGCTCTCATAGCGATGGACTACTATTTTTCCTTTCATCGTAGTCAATAAACCTAATGCTAACTTGCAATTTAAAACATTAACGGAGCGCACCCTATATTGGGTTTAGGTTGTATTACCTGTTATCTTAATGCAAATGAATGCCTAAATGCTAGGCTAGGCCATATGCAGCGAAATTTCTATATAGTATTTAATGAATATTCTCGCATTATATATGGATCATAGGGAAGGCTAACCCATATTAATTTTGATGGATCTGAACAAGAAAATTCCTAGCAGATTATTTCTTCAGGAGATTAGTATATTTCTCGCTTGGTTTTGTTACTATGCTAGAGGATAACACTTGAAATAAAGGATCCCAACAAAATTAGAAGATATTATTCGATATTTATTAACACACTGGCCTCAATAGCTAGAAACTTTGGCGCAAAGATAATTAAGAGTACTGATATGAGTTTGATATATTATTTCCCTAAAACATCATTTATATATCATTATCATCAGGTGTTACAAATCTATATGCTTTCAAGATGTGATTCTATGCGGCATTATTATGATAGCCGCAAATTCTGATATTAATGCAAAATTAGGCGAAGAATGCTGCCATCCTTACATTACAAAATTAGTTCCGACTACGCGCTTATGATAGCATTGAGTCATTTACATCATATTAATTAGCTTGATAAAGTATTGGATGAATCCTGTAATAGCTTAATATTCTATAAAAGTGAATAGAGTACAATGACTAGTAACATTGTTATCAAAAAAGAAAATGATACCAAGAAAATATCATTGAACAGATCAGACTCATTCTATTCACTGATTGACAAGCCGTATTACGTAGAGGCCATGTACTATAAGGTGGATAAATAAATTTTTCTAAATCAATTAATTAAAAACTTGGCCCTTTGTACAAGTGTAATACTGTAAATAGAATTCAATGATCTATTGTATCTTTCTTAGACTGGCAGGCTGAAAAATCTGCAGATTTGCATCTTTATCCAAAATCAAAATGTAATAGGCCTTAGCTACTTCTAATAAACAAGCATCTATAACAAAAACAAAAAAAGTATAGTTGGCTAATTGGTTGTTGTTTTTCTTATTACAGCATTACTTTCTTTTGTTGCTGGTGCGAAAGCAGTTAAGCTCCGCCGCCGGTCATGTTACCACCAGCTGCACCGCCGGTCATGTTGCCTTGTGCTACTGCTTGTTGTTGTACAAAGCTAATAGCGAACACCGAGGCAACAAGTACTGCTGTAATGACTACTGCATATAGTGCTGTCGTATTTCTGTTAAACATCAACAAAGAACTATATTAATAGAATTTATAATTTTCTAACTTCTCTTCTGTAATTAGATTCGTAAATATGATTATAGAATAAAATTGTATAATAAGAAACAAGGTTAAGATTATACTATTATACTTATAAAACCATTAAAGCACCAGCAATTTTATACGGAGTTTTCGACTAATTCTGCTCTATAACATTTAAGTGACTGGGAAATTCATGTAAAATAAACTGAATAATGGAATTTAGCCATGATCATAATGCTCGTCTTAAAATTCACTTTATTGTTGATGATGTCTGCATTAGGGAATGTTTCATGGTCAATTTACCCGCAGATGCAAAAAATGCCAGAAGACAAGGTGCTTCAGATAAATAATGGAAATACTGAA
>JBJMFM010000049.1:0-13020 GCA_045808425.1 Nitrososphaeraceae archaeon
GAACAAGTAATACAGCTAGAAGTACGTACACTCAAATTCCAAGCTGATGCATCAGCTGCTTCAAATGATTTGCAGGAAGTAGCTACTGTGATAGCTCTGAATTATCATATTGATCCTAGCAAATCTAACATAATTTATCAACAATTAGGTGCAGATTATACCAACAGAATAATAGCACCTACAATACAAGAATCAGTTAAAGCAAGTGTTGCAAAGTTCAATGCAGAAGAGCTAATAACAAAGAGAGAGACCGCAAAGGCTGTAATAGCTCAGGCTATTCGTAATACTCTTTCTGCAAGAAACATACTAGTTGAGACTGTATTTATAACTGACTTTAAATTCTCAGAAGCATTTGCAAGTCAGATTGAACAAAAGGTGGTGGCATTTCAAAAATACTTGACTGAACAAAATAATCTGAGATCTGTACAGGTAGTAGCTAATCAGACAGTTGTTCAAGCTCAGGCACAAGCTAGATCAAATGTGGCTAGAGCTACTGGTGAGTCACAAGCAATTAAGATTATCACGGAACAATTAAGACAAAGCCCACAGTATCTGCAATGGCAATCTATCAATAGATGGAATGGACAAATGCCCTATTCTCTTGGAAGTGGTGGTGCAACTCCATTTTTCCAGCTGCCAGTACAACCACAACAACAGCAACAACTATTACAAAATCAAACTAGACAATAAAATATGTTCACTATCATCTATAATATTGTTGTCAATTGCTAATGGCTTGGATTGAATCTCATAAGTCCTATTTCTTCAAGTGACAGACGTATTCTAAACCTCAATTCCATTATCAATTTTTACAACGAAGGCGCAGCTCATTTCAGGCATATAGGCAGTGCCATTTATCAATAGACATCTATTAGAATACATATAATACTTGCAGTCTTTACATTGGAATCCTTGTGCACCTTTGCCAATAACATGACCCTCTTCATAATCAAGTTTTCTTCCTGTTTTCTTAATGAAATCCCAAACAATATCTCCTGGTAACATACCATCACCTTTTGGAGAAAAGAAGTTTGAAATGCCATAGTCATTATTGATTTCACCTTCTACAATATGACATTTTTTTTCGTCTGGTAAATTGAACTTGCACTTTATACACGCCTTATTGTTGTTATCGTAATTGTTATTGTAATTGTTGGCGACCTTTTCATTTTTTTCTTGTTCTCTGTAGCCTGCCTCAGACTTCGTCATCTTTTTCTTTGAGTTCGACACATTGTATAGTGCAGTATCTTTTACCGCTACATCCTTTTCTTCTTGCTGTCCTGTTGACTTGGCAATGACTGATTCTTCTATATTATTATTATTATTATGATTATCTAACATCTATTGTACACCTTACAAACGATAAGAACTAACTATACGATATGATATTTAAGAACAATACATTCAATGCTATATTCCTTATAGCAGAGAAAGGAGTTGTTTTTTAAACTCATTTCATTCATTTCGATCTTCTATAGTAACGAAAACATTGCAACAATTAATTTACATATTATCCACACATTATTATTATTATGAGCAAAAAGACAAAGAGAATCCAAAACAAAGACGATTATGAAGACAGTAGTTTCAAAGATATAATGGAAGATACAAAAGAGAAGAAGAGGAAGAGCATAGTGTCATCAAAGATAAGCAAGTTTGCTGATGGTTTTATAATTCCTGATGATATGGGAGATAAAGCATTATAATCAGTGCCTAAGATAAGAAAAGAACAAGTTCCAAGTGATGAGGAAACATTAAATGAGATATTGTATCGTGATGATAAGTAATAGTAAGTAAGAAACACGTTATTATTAATTATAAAAAAAGACAGATAGATTGAATATGACCTCCAATAATACAATAAATGTCCAAAATGCTCATGTGATATGATACAACATCTATCTTTAGTATCTATGCCTTTAAGTTCATCATCACACGACTGGCAATATGAGAAAAATAAACATAGAAAATGAGGCAACTTTTATCTGTTAAACTCGTACTTTATGCTCTCGCAATATGACAACTTTTGCATAGTCTTTCTTTCACCTTGTGTTATCAGTTCTTTAATAGTTTTAGGAGAAAAGTCTGCATTTTGCAATATGCTTGGTAATTCTATTTCACTTCTAACTATTTTTGTAACAGACTTTATCTCTGCACCATAATTGTTTATAAGGGTATTGTACTCTGTCTTTATCTTTTCTAGTTCTTGGGGATTGATCTGGGATGGATCAACTTTCTAGTTCTTGATGATAGAAGTAATAGATGAAAAATCAAACTAGAACCTTACTTCCACAGATAAAGAGAATGGTGGCGATAATGGACTAGTAACCTTGTATGAGGTTAATATGATTTAGACCGTCATTCATTTATATTTGAACCATAATTGCTTTAAGCATAAAACATGAAGCCATAATTATATAGTTTTCCAAAAAATCAGTGATAACAAAACAAATTTTACTTTTCAATACCTTCAATTATATTCACTGCTACTACTACATTCAAACAGTAAAACTTTACTGCCAACCTAAGGCATCGAATATTTCATTATATGATATTACTCCTTTACCTTGGGGTTCATGATATAGACTAGCAATATAATATAATTTAGGGCCTACATATGGTATTGCTTATTGTTAGTGTCTTACGTGTTCTCCGATAATTGGTAGTATTTTGTTCATGATTATAGAGTCATGATCTGCTCCTCTATCAAAGGATACCATGAGTATAGGATATTCTTCACTGTTATTGTCTTCCAAAGTTATTGTTGCTCTTTTTACTTTTTCATATAATGTAAATGAGTATATTGGTCTGCCAAATTTTGATTCAAAATCCTTTCTGGTATTCATCCTTAAAACTGATTCTATAGCAAGGATCTCTATTTCTTGTTCCGTAATTATCGGTACTAGTCCATACCTATATCTTGAGATAACTAGTTTACCCATTTTATTAGGAATGCCTACGAATCTAATGGATTTGTCAGAACGCAGCACTTGGTCACAAATACCAGATAGGTATTCATCAGCACTCTTCATTTTTTCTCGTTATATCTTCAGATATATAGACTATTATCTCAATTGTGGAAGATAGCGAACTTTCAAACTCTTTTTTGGGCGTTAGATTGACGATAAACTATATACAATATTATATCTAACACGGGTACGCGGATTCAAGTTCAGTCAGAAGGAATTTAAATTGGATGGGAAACTGTCCAAGTGTAGAAGGGCATTTATAATCCAGATGCCTTTCAATTATTTTTTAATGATTTCTTGTAAATTTTCTATTTTTAGATTCTATTATTGTTTCGCCGAATTTTAGCCAATTAAGCATTTCTTTCCTTACATTGCAGATGCTGTTATAATAATCTGATAAGATCTGTGGAGTGTTAGCGCTCACCTGTTCACGATAAAAGTTTTCCGTAAAAGAAGATTGGCTGCTCAACTCACCAAATCGCTTATGTATATACCTACAGATTCAGTACTTTATTAGGTACTATACGGTATTCATTCAGTTCCACCATCGGTCTGGATAATTTAGTGTAGCTCATGTTCTCGTCAGTTATCATTCTTGCCTATTTCTTTTCAGAGCTCATGTTTTTTAGCGAATTATGGTTCTACTTCTAATTTCTTAGTTCGATTGTGGTTTTGTAGTCATCATAGTTAGTATCATCCTTCTTCTTAAAACGATCACAAGTGCAATAGATATAGTCGAAACTAATGCAGCTGTTAGAAATATCATGTTATATGATATTGGTGAAGGAAAAAAGGTGCCTGTATTGCTAACTCCTTTTGCAACTTCCTGCTGATATGTTTGCATGTATATCGCTGCAATTGCTGGTCCAATTGAGCTTCCAATTAGTACCAATACTACTGACATTCCAAGTGATACTCCACTAAATTGCATTGGGGTATACTCCATTGTGATATTAAATGCACCCACTTGTATCAATGAAATTCCACTAGCTACTATTGCTAAGTTTATTGCAACCATAGATTCTGTTGAGTGAAATATAAAGAGGCTGAAAAAGCCAATGGTCATAATGATAGTTCCTACTACAGTTGGTTTAAGGTTGCCTATCTTAGATACAATGAAACCAGAAGAAGGAGCAAATATTAAAAATATTATCATGAAGGGTAGTTGAATCATTGCACTTGCTATGGCATCTCCGCCAAATCCAAGCGGATGAGGACTTCTTACTAATATTGGAATAGTTTGATATACCATAAACATAGTCATGCCAAAAATCAAGATAATGATATTTGCAGGAAGAAGTATTTTATGTGTTATTAAACTCAGCTCAATTAATGGCGATGATGCTCTTCTTTCTATAAGAACAAATAATATTAAAGATCCTATTGACAGCAAGCCTAATGAAATGACTGTAATATGTATATGATATACACTATCATTACTGCTACTACTAGCACTGGTACTACCAATATATGTAAGAGTTAATAGGAATGAGGCTATAGTAACAGCCAAAGCTATGGTACCCTTTATATCAAGACTTGGTCTTCTTCTATCGCTACTACTATTATCACCGACTCGATCTGGTTTAGGAGAATCAACGTTACTAGACCTGGAATTAGCATCAGATTCTTCCACTGAATTTCCTTGTTTTTCTGCTATTCCAATCAATCTCTCATTGTTATCACCATGAATAGACCTATTGATTATTATCCAAAGGGCAATGGCAACAGGTACTATTGAAAGAAATGTAGCATGCCAGCCAAAGCTTTGGATTATACTTCCACCTACTGCTAACCCTACTACTGAGCCTGCAGCAAACATTGAGCTGAATACTCCAATACCTATTGCAAGCTTATCTTTTGCCAATTGATCTCTTATAATTCCAAAAGCTATTGGAAACATGGATATTCCTATACCTTGAATAACTCTTGCCACAAGTAGAAAAGATATGTTTGTCGAGAATCCTCCAGCAGAAATTCCTAAGATATAGATTATCAGTATTATCAGTACTATCTTCTTTCGTCCATAGATATCAGATAACTTTCCAGCAATTGGTGTAGCAACAGCACCTGCGATAAGGTATGCGGTAAGTATCCAAGATGATGTACTATATGAAATATCAAAATCCGTAATGATATCACGAATAGCCGGTAATAACATCGTCTCACCATACATTGTAATTAGAATAGTAGATCCTAGAATCGCAAGTGTAATCCATGCAGAAGATCTAATTTTTTTGTGACCTTCTGGTAACACTGGTTTTGACTGGAATCGTGACGATCGTTGTTGCTGTTCTTTAGGAGTTTTAGCATCTATATTTTCAACTCCATGCTCGTCCTTCTTCAAATCATCCATCATAATCACTGTATACAATGTCTGCATACAACTTTTCAGCTGTACCTGGAACTTCGATAATGAACATCAATGGACTTGTTCTTCCTTTTATATACTAGTATAAAAGCAACATCAGTCAACAGAGTATTCCTAAAAACTAAGTGGCAGTCTAGTAATATATTTTATATGTAATACTCTAGCATCTTTTCAATGGCCTCTCTATCCTCATTCGCTACATATTCCTGATGTCTTGTAAAGTCAAGTGGAGTAATTATGCCAATAGGCTTGTTCACATTATCATTATCAACAACAAGTAAATGTCTTACATTATGTTGTAACATCATATCTGCTGCTTCTGACGGAGATGATCTAGAACTAATGGTAATAAGAGCAGAAGACATCACTTCTTTATTTTTTACTGTGCTAATAGATACATCAGTGGTGCATACCTTTCTAACTAAATCTCTTTCACTAACTAAACCTTGTGGTACACCACTTTCATCAACTACTACCAATGAACTCACGTTCTTATCTTTCATTTTCTTAGCAGCTTGTTGAACAGAAGCTGTTCCTTCAATTGTTTCTAATTGTTTTCTCATTATGCTGTTAATAGTTGTAGTCATAATGATATAAGTTCATAACTTGTCTTTTAAGCATAGCGAAATTATTATTAGCGTTAGCCATCTCTTTGAACTTCAAAGCCAATTCTAACTTCTGCTTGATATTCTATCATCTTTCCTTCTTCTACTCTAAATGTGACACGGCCCATTTCACCCCATTTTATATTCTTGACTGTCCTCGAAGCCTCATGAAATGCATTGTTAACCGCGTCAGTAATGGTTGTATTTGAGGTTCCTACGATGTCAATGTACTTATAAACCATGAATTGTTATTACATTGATTTTTATATTTTTACTTTACTCCAGATTATTTTTTATTAGTCAACTCAACAGCAAAATTTTGCTCAATGTAGTTGAAGTGTGGAAAATACAGTAGCATAGCAATTAGATTCTTAGATATATTTTCTGCTCATATATCTTGTGAAGTACCACATTATATTATGTCCCAGGCCATTTAACGTCATTTGATTCTGAAGGACGCTCTTCTTGTTTCTGTTTGTGCTGTTTCTTCTTCTCTTGCTTTCTGTGTTGCTTATAAGCTTCATTTCCATAAGTAGAGGGAGATTCAACGTTTTCTTCTGAGGCATTAGTATTACTCATTTGACACTCTTAATCTTCTATTGTTTATATGACTATAGGTAAAAAAGGCCCTTTTTCTATCACTCATCCCAAGCTTCTGACAATGAATATAGTGATGATCGTTATTCTTTGAGAAGAGATACCGCTATTTGGAATTTGTTATGCATCGTTAAATGTCAGCAGCTCAATAATTGCTTATATTTTTACTATATCGATGAAAATCTTAATCATCATAATAGTCCATTTGTTCTCATAAGTATCGCTTTTATCCTATCGCACATATCACAATGTTCTGGACAACAATCATGAAGACAGGTTATCTTTATAGAGTTGCAAGCAAAGCACCAAACCTCTTTAGGAGCAGTGAAGGATGACATGATATTTGACATAGGTGTTGTAAGCTATATTATTTAATAGCACTTGTGAAAATAAGAATCTAAGATATTTTCATACAATTGACTTAACCTCTTATATTATAGAATTGAAAATGCGCTATATGCCGTAAATACAAATCTGTAATGGTAGATATATGCAAATAAATTTGACAGTAAAAAAAGGAATTGGAGGAGCAGATCATTATTACCTTGTCATAGATGCCGTAGGTGCTGCTGTTGTTGTTGTAGTTTTACCAAAGAATGACTTAACATAAGGTCTATAGATGTAATAGAGTATGAATGCATTGATAATAATATTGAATATGGCGCCTACATTTCCAGTTACAACTGATACAAATCCCAATGCAATTCCAATACAAGATAATACCACTCCTAGATGCTCCAAGTAAAGATGCAGTAGTAAAGCACCATGAAAAACATGGTTTCAAGCCTGAATGGATTACAGAAGTAAAAACAACGAAAGCGAGTTAAAAATCAATTAGGGCACCACCAATCTGGTCTAATTCTCATTTTTGATCAAGCCAAGGTTAGCACGGGTTATGAATCAGGCTAGTCTTACTTCACTATCATTAATTTGGCTTTCAGATGTCTTATACATTAAAGATACTTTGAAAGCTATTTTACGAGACTTGCAATCAACTTCTATGCAACGTTTAACTATTGCCTGAAAATATTATGTAACTCATAATATTAAGGCAACATACTGGGTTACAGACCATCCCACGCTGTATATTTAGCAAGAATGAAATAGTAGAATATATTAAAGAACTGCTTTAATTAATAACCCTATTAAGAAATAGAAGTGAATGCGATTAAGCATAGACTGACTACCAACATTTACATTTTAGTCATTTTCATAAAAGGATGTAAATGTATACAATGTTGCACTATGATGGATACATCTCAGAAGTAAAGGATAACATGGAAGACGCAGGTGAAACTATGAAGAGAGATGCTAAGAAAGCAGGACATAGAATGGAAGAAGGGGCCGAAGAAGCAAAAGACAAAATAGATTAACAATATTTTCTTCTCGCCATTCCTAAAATAATATTTTTTTTGGCTGCTTGCTAGATCTGATCTAGTTAAAAAATGAATGATTTCATCTCCATTTTGATTAATTGTAATTTATACAAAAATAAACTGTAAAAAGCGCAGGTCTGTACTTATCGACACTATTTTGCTTGTTAACCATCTGCACATGCCACTTCTCTATTAGCATGGAGGCTGTGTTCCATAGTCTGATGATGGCATTCTAAGACTTCACTACCTTTGTGATATTTTGGAAATTTATTATCGCCAGTTGTCGGTGGAGTTTGTGTTGTTCCTTGATGTGTTGATGGTAGTGACGATCATGGTGAGGTTTAAGCCATTGGATGGCATTTACCTTTATCATGGAGTATTCCATAGATGACAAGATATCTGACAATGGGGTAATGAACAGATATGTATTTGACCAATAATGAATACTATGAGAAGGAAAATTGTAAGATGATGTTTAGAACCTAGTAGTTGTCATAACAGGTTAGAGAATTCATTTTTAAGTGGCAGCAGGTCGCGCTATTTTATTACATCTGTATTTTCAGAAGCTTTTTCCCACATTTGCTGGTAAAATTCAGTCATAGTCATTGCGATTTTTTCATCCCTTATGAAAATTCCTCCATAGAATTCTTTTGGATTGTTGGAGTTAACCAATTCTATTCCCACTTCAGTCTTATCAAGTATTATCATACCAAATGGAATATCTGCTATTCGTCTGTTTATCGTATTATCAGGATACCATGGATTTGCTACAATGCATTTGCGTTCTTTTATTTGATTTTTTTTATCCAGATTATCTACAAACTTTTGTTGGGTTCTAAAATATTCTTTGACTAGGTCTATGTCTGCTACTACTTTTACCTTAACTCCTAGTTTTGACTTTTCCAATATTTTGTTAATTACTATTTCAGGACATATTCTTGTTGAGATTAGAATTTCACTTTTACAGCAGTCTACTCGTTGTACTAGTGTTTCTATTACGTTATCGAATGATAGGATAATGTCGATTTTGTTACTGCTTTCAGAAATAGCAGATGTAAAAGAAGAAGGCTTAATGATATTATTATCTATTATCTCTTGAGTGAGCTTTAATATAGCTGCTTTAGAGAATTTTTCTGTTTGTCTAATAGTATCTATCATCTGCATTTTTTCTAAATGCTTTGCGTACTGACTTAACTCCAAAATAATTCTTTGATAGACTATAGATCCAAATGTTGTATGAATATAGTAGCCTTCTTTGTGCTTCTCTATTAATCCTGCATCTTTTAATTGCTTTAATGCTCTGTAGTACCTTTTGGGTGTAGCTTCTAGTTCATCCAGTATTGATGGTGTAATTTTCAGACCATTTTTTGCTATCACAAACATCTGTAGGGTGTCATTACGTGAGAGAATGGAAAAGAGATTCCTAGACGCAGGAACAATTTCTTGAAGGGTTGATATTGTCATTGGTATGTATTCTATAATGTCATATTCATTCGAGAATATATGGATTATATATTATAATGAGCATGAAAGAGCCGCATTGACTATTTATATAGCACGCGTATAGAATGTATAGATCACGAATAAACTCATTAGAAGACTGTTAAGCCCGTTTTGGCTTTGGATCTAGGCATGTTGAGAAAAAGCACATCATCTGTATATTAGTAGTAAAATAACTGAGATTTTTGTATAATTTTACCTCTCTTTGTACCATGTGATTGTTATATGCCATTATTGGCTTAGATATACTAAGATTCCCAAAGAAATGGGATTAAATCTTTATAGAAGAAGGATCACATATTATAAGAGAATTTGTAAGGAATCCTTTCTAAGTTTTATTAACCTTATTTTCCATCATTGCGCTTTGTTATGAGTTCGTATACTATAGACTGGAGCGATGTAATAAAGAAGGAAGCAAGAGGAAGCGGAGATGAAATTTAGGTGGGGTACAAGAAGTGGGCAAAAATTATGTTCTATTAGAGAGAAATGGTAAACAAAGAGAATTTCTACATTCCGATAGATATGGCAGAAGTTATTATGGAGATGTACTAAGTTTTAGTATATATGAAAATGATGGAAGATCAAAGAATTAAAGAAAGAGAAAAAGACCCATCTCTCAAAAGAATTCTTATTGTAGATGATGATCCTGACATTACTCTGACATTCAAAGTAGGTTTAGAAGAGCATTGCTATGACAAAAGATTTGAAGTATATCCATATAGTAATCCTGCAGTAGCATTATCAGAATTCAAACCAAACTTTTACGATCTATTGCTAACTGATATTAACATGCCCTATATGAATGGCTTTGAATTATGTGAAAAGCTATTGGAATTAGATGTCAACGTTAGAGTATGTTTTATATCTGCAGCAGAGATAAATATAGAAGCTCTAAGAGAAGTATATCCTAAAGCAAGAAGTATAGGATGTTTTATTAAAAAGCCAGTTACAGTAGAATATTTGGCTAAAAGACTTAGTGTAGAGTTAGACTAAATATGAAACTAAAGTTTTAGAAAATAAAGAACAAATCTTTAACCATATGAAATCAGTTATTGAGAAAGCCAGCGAAAGATCGGTGGTTTCTTCAGTTGGCGGAATCCAATTAGTTATAATAATTTCTTTGAAGAGTACAAGAAAATAATTGATAAGCAAAGAGGAGAAGGAAGAAGGAAGAAGAAAAGGTAAAGGCATACGTTGGATTATTTCTATAGACAAGTACAGCGTAGAGTTAGTTAAAGTATTTCTAAATGCAGGCATACAAATAAGACATTTCAAAAACCTTACACCTATGAATTTTGCTGTTGATGACCGATATTTTTATGCTACTATAGACAAGTAATGTCAGGAGAAACTTCTGATTTAGTCATATTTGATCTTTTAGTTTGCTATTCTTATTAGAATAGAGATAAATAATAAATTATAATACCTATAGTATATGACTACAACAGTAAAAGTCACTTATACTGCAGAAGGTTCCCCTGATACTGTTATGACTTTTGATTTAACTGCTATCGATATTGAAAGTATAAAGAAAGAACTACCATTAAAGAAGAAAGAATTAGATTCAAAGTTTGATGTTGATCCACAGAAGAGCAATATTAGAATGGATGATACCTCAATTCGAGAGGCTTAACTTTTCAAATATTCAACTGTAGCGATTTCCTTCCAGATTATTATTATTCAATAATATCATTTGCTCTTCTGTTACTCCATGACTTTGTATATCGAGCCTAGCCATCATAGATTTGTTTTGGCAGAAGCAGCATTCCTAACAGCAAATATATGATTCAATAATTTCTCTAGCTCTTTTTTTAGCTCTCATATTTTGTTATAGTCTCTTCCCATATGTCAGCAAAAAGCCGGAAGGCTGCAACTGAACGTGCTAATAAGACGTGCTATTTTCCAGCTTTGAACCTGTATTAATTTCGGTAGCTGAAACGAGTCCTATTACTTGACTCCACTGCTCATCAGGGTGATCTGGATATACTCTTTTCATATAATTTCCAGTTTGATGGAAACTATTTTTATCCCAAGGCGAGGATTCTGATGTGTAAGCAGGGATTCGCTAGAGCACTCACTCAATACGCATTATCCAGATTTTCACCTAGTTTCCCTTGTGCTCACAATTACGTTTATGATTCTAATGCAATTCAAGAGTATATGTATATATAAATAAACTTCATACAATGATATATTATATAGTGAATCCTACATAATGCAAAAAATCCCTTTTGATGAGATTTTAAAATTAATAGAATATATTCCAATCATAGGGGATCTCCCTAGCAATGGTAAATTTATTAATGGTACAACTATGGATTCACCTTTCTATTTAAAACACCTAGATTACCTTGCAACTTTCAGAGACATTGTAAGAGTAGTAAATATGAAATTTATAAGAGGTGAAAGATGGGAAAAGTTTTCGGGACAAAATCGCCATAAACAATTGCGTGATATAGGTTGCTCTTATCCTGTTGAATATCTTTTATTTGATTTTTGTCTTGCAGCATTGGAAGGCGATTACCTAGATGCAAGATTATATCTCTCACATTCTTTTCATATTCTTGGATTACATCAATCATTTAATCTTTTGCTGTCCGTAATTATAAATGAACAATTAACTTATGATGATGACGTTAGAGAGTTATTGACTTTATTAGCAAAAGCAAGTGAGCCACGTAATGCAAAAACATACCTTAAGACATATGGAAATGAATATGATAGACGATATCAAATTTATCTACGTGAGTTGGAAAAACTGAGACTTAAGTTATAATAATAATAATAATTTTTCCAAAATTCCTAGTTTGTCTTTATTTTACTTAATGAGATCCAAAAATGAAGTAATATAAAAAGAAAGAAGCATATATTATTCGAATCCTAATAAAAAGGCATTTTCAGACAGTATTATCATCATCTACAGATAGACAATAAATACTGTGTCGTTAATTATACAATGAAATCTCTTTTTTTAGCACACAAAATTCAAGTAGAGAAGTAAAAGTACCATTATCATTATAGCCACATATATAAGATCTAAATGAACTAGTGGATAACTTTAACATCATAGCGGTGCAAAGCGATGAATAAACACCAGCCATTCAAAAGCAATTATTGAATTTTATCTTCTCTTAGATCAAGCACATTCAAATTCTATAATCTATAAAATCGCTGGAATGGGATATCCTACCCCCTAAACAATACATGATTTTATACAACCCGTATGAGATTTTTAATCCGAGCCAAAATCTATATATCCTGACCTGATTTTGTGCCTCTAACAGTCAAGTCTATTTCATTTGTTTTACTAAGGAGGTCTTTTAAATCAGGTTTTGACATATGGCACATATTTGGGAGCGTCTACTAATTATCTTTTAATGTATCTGCGATGTACACATCATCATCATCCTCCTACAATCCCTATTCTCCCAAGTACAAATGCGATAACAAAACCTGCCATAGCAGCAAGTCCTATTTTGCTTCCACCTTCTTCAAAGGCTTCTGGTATCATAGATTCAGCTAACAGTTTCTGCTGGAATTTCCATTTACGAGGGTATACACGATCAATGGAAGTAAAATGATACCTCTATTTGAACTAAATAAAG
>JBJMFM010000050.1:0-2717 GCA_045808425.1 Nitrososphaeraceae archaeon
TAATGCGGGTTTAATGCCTCTAAGTCATTTTAAGAATTGCAAAGTCAAAGAATGGGAACAGATGATTGATGTAAATATCAAAGGAGTTCTCTACTGTACTTCTGCAGTAATTCCATATATGTTAGATAAAAAATCAGGGCATATAGTTAACATCTCTTCTGTAGCAGGAAGAATAGTGTTTGCTGGAGGAAGTGTCTATTGTGCAACAAAACATGCTATTACTGCATTTAGTGAAGGATTAAGAAAAGAACTGAGTCCAGAGGACAACATACGGGTTACATGCATTGAACCAGGAGCTGTTTCAACAGAATTATTGGAAACAATAACTGATGAATCCATGTCGAAGTTTGTACAAGCTTCAAAGAGCATGGAAAGACTGCAGTCAGAGGACATAGCAAATGCAATTCTGTATGCAATACAAGCACCAAATCATGTGAATGTCAATGAGATATTAATGAGACCCACAGCGCAAGAAAGATAATAATAATAATAATGATAAGAGTTTGTTGTCTATACAACGCCTAGACACGTAAAATGTCTATGACATCGTATAAATATCTACAATTTCTTCAAAGAGAATTAGTTCTACTACCTCATATGAGTCAGAATATTTTTCAATACTGTTCATTTTGTTTTTTGAAAGGACTCAATCATCTTCTCTGCAACTGGCAAAAATTCCGAAAAATTTGTTGCAGCTGCAGTATAATCAACAAAGTACCCTCTGCTTCCTAAAATAGTTGCAATTTCTATAGACTTTCGCATTCCATAAGTGGGGTGAGCATATGTCCATACTATAGTATAGGCCAAATTGCCTGCAAGTCGTCTATTGTTAGTATCAGATTCTATAAGATTAAAACCAGGGAAACCTGTGGAATTTTTATGAGCAAGAGACCGATCGAGATATTGATTTATGCTTACTTTTTGTAAATTCGAAAATTCCTTATTTAGGTCATCAGTCCCAATTCGAAAGAATGGAAGACCGTTATTTACATCTGGCAAATAGAAAGAAGCGATTTGAATTCCTGCTTGTCCTGCTGCACCAGTAGCATAATCATCAGCTTCGATTACCCACTCATGAGGATATTGTAACTTTATACCATATTTGGTATTAGTATATGTTGAGAAGAAACTGTAATTATCATTACTATTGTTATTATAAGTAGCATTAGAAGTACTTATTTTTGTCTTGTCATTTAGTGGTGATGATGAGATAACTAATATATTTCTCCCTAGCTCTTGTTCAGCTAAATTCAGATATTTCTGTCCTTTTCCATAATCACCACTATCTAGTGACTGAATGATATTTTTCACAAGTAACAATATTGTCAATGGTTGAGTGATTGAAGTGCTTACACTGGCACTATTATTGTTATTGCGATTATTTCCTGCAATTGCTAACGATGACGATAGTTCCTGTTCGGCTCCTTGTAGGTATGTGATTGCATTGTTGATATTATGGCTCTGGAATTCCTGGATAGCATTATCGACTAGCATTTTCGTTACAGATGATAATTTCATTGTTGTAGTAGTCGCTGCTGCAGTACCAAGAGGTTGAGTGTAGATAGCATGTCCATACAGACCAACTACAATTGTCGACTGAAATACTAAAACAGCACATAAGATTGTAATTATAATATCTGATAAAATCTTAGATTGAACTAATACTGCTCCCACTATCAATATTAATAGAATAACTTATAATATAAAGACACACGTGTCATGTTATACACTTGTCAAGTAGCTTGGATATTGCTATTACTTGTTTTGTTATCTACATTATCTGTTATAGTAGTACACAATATGCCAAACGAATCATTTACTTTTAGTTATGACGTTAAACGAGGGTTAGAAATAGAGTTTATGCCTACACCAAAATATAATAGATGATGAAAGCGAGCCTGAAGGCTGCTTTTCATACAAACATCCTTACGTTTGATTTCAAATTAAATATGCAATTGCATCGCTATTTCGGGCTTTTCTGTCATCGAAACTCTGTCTAGTTGTTTTGAAGGAATGTTCAAGGTGTTTTAGAATTTGTTATATATTCTCTTTTTTTAAATAAATCCTACGTTTGCTTTAGCTATTGGCTTCAGCCAAGAGATTATGAAAGATTATTCAAGGATAATTGGGATGTTATTGGAAAGGGATTTGGAGCAATGATGACCATGTTAAAAGCGATAAAGAATCGATAATAGGTTACTTTATTTCCTCTTGTCCCTCTTTTATAGATTCTATTATCTTGGCATTTACATCATCAATGTTCAAATTTTCTTTCAAATAGTCAGTAAAGTCTCCAGGAGTAATTATACCAAGAGGTTTGTTTACATCGTTATCCTCTACAACAAGTAAATGTCTTACCTTATTCTGTATCATTACGTCTGCGGCTACTTCTACTGATGATATGGCATCAATAGTAATCAAAGGAGAAGATGTTATCTCTTGTATCATGGTATGTTTGCTACTTGCATCATTAACACATACCTTTCTTACCAAGTCTCGTTCAGTCACTATTCCTATTGGTTTACTATTGTTATTGTTATTATTATCAATTACTAGTAATGAACTTACGTTCTTGTCTCTCATCTTCTTTGCTGCTTCTTGAGCCGAATTTGATATTGCAATAGTTTCAAGCTTTTTAGTCATTATTTCGCCTACTGATTTTGTTGTTGTTGTCATATAATCATGTGTATAACTAATACAAGATTTTTAATATATCT
>JBJMFM010000051.1:0-4630 GCA_045808425.1 Nitrososphaeraceae archaeon
CGCAGTAATCGTATATATATAAAAGCTACTGGCTGTACGAACGTTGAGCATTAGAAAACTAGAGAATGGTGACTTCAGATTATAATGTCAAAGCCAGAAATAACAACATTAACAGATGACATTTATAATATCAAGCAACATTTGACAGGATTACATGCTTTGAGTGAGTTTGATAGTCGAGTATCAGATGTTGTATCAGATGAAGAGGGCTGATTATGAATAACCCAAATCTTAAAGCTAATAAATTGCATGAGCTTATCCAACTATGTGCATCCAATGAAATAATCAAGAGATCCTCCAGAATTTTTATTTCATTGATTAGATGCTCACTCTGTTAGTCCCAGATCCGTATTTCGATATATTATATTTTCGATATATAATACTACTTTCCCGAATGGGAGTTGTTGACTTCAGATACACACAGAGAACCAATAAATGAAAAATAAATCACTGTAGAGACAATATGAATTAACAATGGGATGGATAGGGAAGGAGAACATTGAAGAGAAATAGGCTAAGTTCCAATAGTTATCCTGTATGAAGTTTAGGGAAGCGTATGATTTGTATAAACCATCCAAATCTGCCCTTGATTACGTTATACTTAATGATTCTTACTATTATGCGATAATTTGTCGTCTGCTAGTGGAGTTACTTTGCCATACAAATACACTAGTCAAGTTTCGTATCAATCGATTTGTCCATATGAGGACATAAACATTCAAATATCTGAACATAAATGTCATTAAATTTATATGATCCTTTTTACCCCATTGTACATGACGAACAAAGCTATGACTAACTCAAAATTAGAAAACAAAAATGTGGTGGCATATGGGATAATAGTTGTTGCATCAATACTGCTCTTGACTGCAACAGTTAGCTCGGCAGTATTAGCACAAACTAGTAGTGCAGGGTCCAAAAATGCTACCACAGCTACAACAAGTCCAAATCAACGAAATTTACCTAACGCGTCTACTGTCAACATCACAGGATCGATACCTCTTGGCCCTACAATAAGTGGTGCTATATATTCAAAAGTCAAGACTACTTTAAGTGATGCTGTAACAATAGCTCAAAAAGCAGTAGGTTCAAACACTTCAGCTACTTTAGCATTCATTCGTCCGCTAAATGGCTACTTGGTATATGATGTACATGTGAGAAATAATAGCAACAATACAACCACTGCTGTGATTGTAGATGCTGGAAATGGGAAAGTTCTGTATAAGCAGACACCGCCCTCATTAAAATTTGGTGATTTTGGTTTTGGCCACCATAGTATGTTTGGAAAAGGTCAAATGGGACCATTTTTTGGAGGACATGGCGGTAGTGGCGGAAGAGGAGGATTTAGTGATTATAGAGGCGGCATGATGATGGGACCACAACATATGGGCCCGATGGGTTCTGGATAATTCAGAACTTGACTCCTAGTAACGAAATACAAATCGCACAATAAAGACCTAACTTCTATTTTTTGATATCAACGCTTGCCATTATAATGAATCCTAATTTAGAATACTTGTATCATAAATATCGTAGCTAATAGATTAGGTATGTTCATGTTTAAATAGAGAGTCCTTCATAATGAGAAGCTATCGAATACTTGCAATTATAGGGGCTTTGTTTGTCGTTTATGATCTAATTTTTGCCGCTCATCAGCTATCGCTATCGGTATTAGCGATTAGCGCCTTTGCTATCATATCCATGTTTATTTTTAAAAATAATACCAAATCGATTGGCATTGGATTGATAATACTCAGCGTTGTCATGCTGTATTCAATTGGTAACTTTGGTCTCTTAAGACTAAGACATCCAGAAATAGCATTATTCCTTGTTGGAGCTATTACCGCTTTTAGGTATAAAAACTAAAATAAATATATAATAAAAGTCGGACTTATTTCCTACCAAGAAAAATGAGTTCGGGGAAGCCACTGAAGTTCTTCTTTGCATGATCAAACTAACCCTGATTTCGCGAAAAATATAGTTTTGTTTGAACTTGACGCAGCATGTTCTTGAAAATGTATGAAAGGCTACTATCTCAAAATTGAAATATCTTGTAAAAGACACTCACCGGCAGCATATGAGTGAAGTAACACAAGCAACATTTGTCTTAGTACATGGTACAGGACATGGCGGATGGTGCTGGCGTTTTCTAGCTCCTATACTACGATCGGCAGGACATAATGTATATACTCCCACGTTAACTGGACTTGGGGCTAGTTCTCATCTTTTGCATAAACTTCGCATATCATTAGATACTCATGTAAAAGATATGACAAACACGCTATTCTATGAGGATCTAACAGATGTAATACTTGTAGGTCATAGTTATGGTGGAATGGTTATCACAGGAGTAGCAGCTAAACAGCCACATAGACTATCTCATTTAGTATATCTAGATGCATATCTACCTATGGAAGGAGAAAATGAGATTGCACTTTGGCCGCCAAATCAGAAGGAAAAGTATTTTGCAGATATTGCTTCTGGTGCTACATCCCGTCCGCCTATACCATCTTCAATGCTTGGGATAAGTGATTCTAAAATGTCTGAGTGGGTACAGGAAAGATTGACCCCGCATCCACATAGTACTTATGAAGATCCTCCACCTATTCCTGATGATCCAGCAAAAAGTGCTTCTATCCCAAGTACTTACATTCACTGCAGTCTCGGACCTCTCTCATCATGGATGGAGCCCTTTGCTGCAAGGTCTCGAAAGTTCAAATGGGATGTGTATGCTGTCGAAGCTGGCCATGATGTAATGATTACAGATCCAAATAAGCTAGCGGAAATCCTGCTTCAAATAGCCAATAGGTTGCATGTATTCAAGAATGTTAGGTAATCCATCTGTTTAAAATACTATTTCATTTTTTTACTAATTTAGCATTAATAAATGTCGGTCAAATGGAATTTGGAATAAAATGGAGTTGTACAAGCGTGTTATATACGGTATTCCATAGATGACAGGCAATGCAGAATTTAATAAGACAACTAGAGTAAATCGTGGAATCAACGCTTTTATTTGGATATATGACATATTAATTGATATAATGAGACATAACCTGGTACTTAATGTGACATCGATGTCTATATTGATTGCCATATTATCGTTGCCATCTTCTTATTTTTATAATCAATATGCAGCCGATGCTTCGGCTCGATCATCATCATTAGGATTGGATAAGTTTGGAATACAGGTCTGCTGTTCTTGGGGGAATGAAATTGCAAACGGGGTATTAACTTACAGAATAGACGATGATGCTAATCCACAAGTTATACAGGCAGTACATCAAGCTGTAGATGAATGGAATTCAAAGATCCCAAATATAAAACTTCAAGAAGTTACTGACAGCAATGCAGATATAGACATAAACACAAATTCCAAGGCACCAAAAGTAAGTCATGCTATTAGTATAGGTGGGCCTAAACTATCAGCTGGAAAAAACATCAAATTGGTAGCGCCAGGAGAAACACAAATTAGCTTTGATTCAAGAGGTCTTATAACTCATGTAGAGATAACTATATCTACAAAAGCTCGTGGAAATGCAGTTAGCTCAATTGGATTAGAATTAATAGCAAAGCATGAAATTGGACATGCGTATGGAATCGGGCATACAAATTTTATTGGTGATCTTATGTCCCCGGTTCTTACTGGTAGAACTAATACTGACATATCTCAATGCGATATCAAAGGTATAGAAGAAGCCAATAGCAGTACTCATGGTACGTCGCCGCAGGTTCTCAGATGCTGACTTGTATTATGGAAAGTACTAGACATTCAGTCGATTTTGCACAGGACACTGTATACTGCACTTAAATTGTGGTAACTGGACTCCTATAGATGAATAAGGCCTTCTATGTTGTATTATTTTTATCTATATTGTTAATTCTCTCTGTATCAGTATATCTAATTTATAGAAAAGCTCCTCCAACACCCTTTTCAAATCAGCTAGGCTTTACACAAATCTATACTCCAAAGCCAGGAGGAAGAGTGTTTTCCGCAATGAATATCTCTGGAGAAAATTGTGAATCAGATGGGATTAGATTCAATATCGCTAATGAACACACGCTAGTAGATAGAGAATCAACTTGGATCTTTACTCTACACAACAATCCAATATATTGTACTGATAAACCATGGTGGGCCCCTAAGATTGGTTCACATGGTGATGATGATCAAGCTTCAGGACTGTATGAAGCAAGTGTTCCATATACTGGTGGTTTTAAATCTATGCGTACAGAAGGACCATTTCCAAAATATCACTCGTGCAGCGATTACCAACATGCTGACGTTCCACCAATGCCACAAGGAAAACCAATTGGCATAAAGACAGCTTCATGGAGAATTCCAAATGGAGTTCATGTAGAATTTTGGTATGACTTTACAGGCGGTGGAAAAGGACCATGGATAAAATATGCAAGCTTAGACGATACATTGCCAGGACACTGCAATGGTGGTTCTATAACAGGACCAATAGGAATGAATGGTAGACTTATAGGTCCTGCGCCAGCTCAGGATACTATGAGACTGAATGGAGCTGATGCCACGTATATTGGCGGTTCAATTGTGGAGTTAACTGCGGGTCAGACTCCTAAGAGAAGTACAGGTTCTAGTACCAATACGCAATCAGGCTCA
>JBJMFM010000052.1:0-3472 GCA_045808425.1 Nitrososphaeraceae archaeon
ATATTTAATCCATTAGCGATTAGCGGTTGTTGCTGATTAGACTGGTTGTGCTGCTGCTTTTTCTTGCCACTGTTGAGAAGATTGATTCGCTAGCCGCAATCCACCTGTTATAGTAGCTTTCATTGCATCTTGCTTTGCATGTGGCTGAACTGGAGACTATGGGGAATAATCAGCATTAGCCATGTGAAGGGTAGCAAAGGACATTGTTACAAGTATCGCAGCAAAAACTGGGGTTAACACCTCCATTTGCATATACGCTACATAGGTCTTGGTTTTATTTTGATTGAGAAAGATTTCTAGGAAAGATACGTAGCAGCAAAATGGCAGATGGTACTTATACTATGGCGAGCTTCGAACAACGAAGACTATCCTCGATTACTTCGATTATGAAAAACGTGCAAATTTATCCTACTAGAGAAATTGATGTTTCTGAGTTTGTTAATGAATTTAAGCAATGTGTATTAAGCATGTTGTCTACTGCATATACAACATGACAGACATAGCTAAAGAAGCAAAAAAAACAGAACAAGATGCAGAAGCAAAACTGAAGACTGAGAAAGATCATGCAGAAGGAAAACCAAGCTCAGAAACACTAAACAAGGCCAAAGTAAAGACAGAAGATGCATTAACTTGATCTGAATACCTTCATTATTTTCTTTCATAGTTTTTTGAATAGAATTATTGCCCCCGAATTTCTTAAATATACAATTTTTAGAGGAACAAGCATCTGAGAGTATCTCGAAAATTTGATCTGGTAGAAATTCGGAAATAACACTGAAGGCTTCATTCTGAGCAATCTTCTTTTCAGATTTAGACATACTCTTCTTTAATTTTTCTTTAACTAGGTCATCTGACCATTCCCCAACATTCTCATCATAATGCATTAATATCCAAATCATTTTAGGAATAACAATTCTTGATGTCTAACTTCAAGATTAGCTATAACGTACAAATATTGGTGTCAGTATGCAGGAGATGTTTCGTTATCACTAGCTATGGCACCGGCGTTATGGAAGTTACAGGATGTATTTCAGCCCAATTGCCATGCTCTTTATCCAAAACATATGATCCTGTAATTTCCACATGAGTCCCTACTGGCGGCACTTCTATATTTTGATGAAAGTCTTGACATGCTGATATGGCACTAGATTGAGTTACTTTATTTACACAGATGGGTTCCACTACCAGATCGCCAAACTGCCCATTTATGTTTGCTGAATTTATCAGGTCAGAAAACTGGGGGTCTAATTTTACTCGAATATGAAAGTCTCCATCACGTTCTGTTCTGATACTCTCTATTGTGCCTGAAACACTTCTACAGTAGTCAACCACCTGCAATCGAGAAGGGTTATACACATGATCCCAAAGAGACTGGTCACACTGATCACTTGATGTTGGTATGCTAGAGCTAGAAGTTGTGGATGGTGAAGATAGAGGTGGCACTGAATTATCAATTTGATCAAAGTTTGTAGAACCAGAAGCATCGTTGGTTTCTGATGATGGTGATGAACTTACCTGTTCGCAGTCTCCGCTTGGGCTTCTATGAAAGCCATTAGGACATCTAGGTAATCCTGTGTGTGGTACCACCGTCTCACAGTCGCCATTTGGACTTTTATGTGTGCCATTAGGACATCTTGCTATTGTTATTGATGTTGGCATAATAACAGAAAAGAATAGTGTTATTATCGCAAAACAAATCAAAACATAGGAAACTTTCACAGATATAATTTTCCATAGGATATATTTAGTCTTGATGTTAATCTTATGTTGGTTAAACTCTATTGTCAATTAGTTATTTGGAAAGAATCAAATCATTCTCTGGACGGTTGGTAGCAGAATATCATATTTTTCAGGCTCTGACGTGAACTGCAGTTCATAGAGCTTGTTTCCTTTTAGAACTAAATGTCCATTGTCTTGACATTTCCAAATATATCTGGATCAGTATAAGTATCTACAATCTTATACGTGGGAATATTATTAACAACAGTTGGTGTTAATTCTATAACCTGATAATTTGCGATAGCATCATTCTTATATTTATGAAAGTTAATCTCGTCATTGACTATATCACTCAATGAAGATCTGTTTTCATCTAAAACATGGATGAAAAGGTTTTCCACTTGATCAAGTACACATTATATCAAAGGAAAATTACAAGAAAAACAAACGATTGATGAAGAGATAAAACAGGCTGAAAGCAAAAATGTAAGTATCGAAGCTATATAGCTCAATTCTTCTAACTGTACCGACAGGCATCGCTGCGTACTCGTGAATGATCGTACCAGCAGGATCAACTAACTGAAAAATCGCACCAGCAGTAGGAGGAGTCATGACAGCACCGCCATTGAGAAAAATATCCGACAACCTGTTACACCCTGACGATGACAAGAATCCGACGAAAAGGCGACAGAACCTTGGCAAGATATTATTTGACCAAAGCAGCAAGAATAAGAATCAAAAAATAAGCACACCCTTGGATTAGATTGCTGATGCTGAAGCATACCTTGTGTTCAAAATCTGGTTTTTAATAGTATAAGCAGTTCAGCAATTTGCTGAAACGTATATAGGAGAATATATAATCAAGTGTCGACTACACAACAAAATAAGCAACAAAATGCCATTGATAGTCACTACAAGTATCATTAACAAAAAAACTTATTTGATGACGTTTATTGCTTGGGCCATAATAATTACCGATGTAATCTTTGGCACCTTTCTTGACGTTTTGGGAAAGCCTCTTAATTCTTCTTTTGGTGTAATATTGTTTATAACAATGAGTATCACTGTATTTTTTGCAGGTCTGTATGCCCTTAGAGATTATATGGTTGCATTGCGCAAAGACCTTGAGGCTCCTTCGTTTTTTAATAGGCTGTACAAGGCAACACCTATTTTTCTTTATGCACTTTTAGTCATCTTTGGAGCTATCATTGTTGAAATGGTGTTATTTTCACAATATAGCACTTACCTGCTGATTCTAATTGTCTTAATAAGTGCAGTAGCCATCTTGTTCTTTGGTTTTCGCACTTACAAATTCTTGTCATGGTTCAAGTCGAGTGTCAACAAACGACACAATATCATGATATTGGCATTTGCTGTATCATCGATGCTCCTTTGCATCAGCGTGACAATTAGTACTGCACTTGATACCAAGGAATTAGTCTTTTCAAGACCACCCTCCATAGATCCAGATTTCCACTCTAGCAATTCTATGGCAAGCAGACACTTATCTAGAATAGAACTTGTGATTCATCTCTATGGGTTTCTTGTCCCTCAAGTTACTGCTATTGCTATCGCAGAAACAGTTGCTGTTGCATATTTCCTTCGTTATTTTAAGGATCAGATAGGAAGAGCAACATTTTGGACACTTATAATTTTACCACCTGTACTTTTTTTAACTGGGATATTTGGTCCTCAATTATTAACAACTGGAAGTCAATTTGTATATATGGAGCCCAGGTTCCTTATCTTTAGG
>JBJMFM010000053.1:0-6635 GCA_045808425.1 Nitrososphaeraceae archaeon
CATGTCCTGGCTCCAGTTATCACCCAACTTTTCTGATCTGAATCTGGCAATCACTTTATCATATTCTGCATCTTCACCTATCTGCAGCTTTAGAGACTTTATGAAAGAATGATTAGCACCATCGATGTATACCTTATCTACATGATATTTACTCATCAAAGAGTAAAGCGGTAGATAGCATTTCATTATAATCTGGTCTATGATACTCTTCTGCATGCAATATCTGTATATGGCTATCTACCCACTGTGTGGCCACAATCCCAAATGCTGAGCTACCCCATGCTGGGTCTATACCCATAGATCTAGAAGTAAGGTAAACCCGATTAAAATCGTCAGGATTGTATTTCCTGCCTTTCTCTATTGCCGCTTCAATATCCTTTGTGTGGAATACATTTCCTATTCTACCTAGATATTTTAGGTTGTACTCTCGCTCAAAGGAAGGTGATTGTTTGGCTTTCTCTATTTCCTCTGCAGTGTATATCTTACCAATGCCGTAAGTATAGTCAAGAAATATCCTTTCGTAAAGGCAGGTATCTTCAGACTCTTTTTCTATCCTTTCGAATAGTCCTTCTGGTGCATTTGGTGTTGATACCATCACTATGTAGGGATTTGACTTTGCTATGTATCTCTCAGATACATCCCTTGCATCTTGCTGCTGTCCTGGAGGAAAGAAATCAGCTTCATCCAATAATATGAAAGATACATTTGGCAATCCTCGCATAGCATCTAAGTGATGTGATGGAAAAGCTTCTATCTTAACACCATTTAACTCAATTACTGTCTCTTTTGTATCAAAAACAGTAAGACCTTTGCTACTTGTAAATAGCTTTTTCATTCTATCTATCAGAGCAATTGCGAGATCAATCCTAGGCCCGGTGACAATGCACATTTGTGAACCTGATAACGCGTTGTCTTTAAGACAGAGCCAAGCCATAAACCGAAGCATAAATTCAGAAATACCAAGTCCTGTTGCTTTCTTTATCCAGAGATGCTTACCATTGGAACTAGCGTTACCATTTTGGGTAGCTAAAGAATCAAAGATTATCTTTTCATAATCAAAGATTGCTTTTTCCATCCCTTCCTTAGTCGGTAATCCAATGATGTGATTAAAGCAGTAATCTCCATTTGTTCTTATATCTTCTAGTTTGTGTTCCACAATATTCCATATCCAGAAAGGTTTATTGTGTAACCCTTCAAGTGCTTTAGATTCCTGCGCTGTCTCTAAAGTAACTCTTTTCTTGAGATCCTTGAATGTCACTTACATGTATTATTTAGCAGATGGTAGCTTTAGCTTTTTAGCCTGCAAAAACTCTCCTTGATCATATTATATTATATTCTATTATATACGAAAAGTCTTACTACTCAGTTTCGCCAACTTCCAATTTAGTGATCTTGTCGTCTTCTACATGAAAGCGTATAAAGGTCTTAAAATCTCCCCATTGATCCGAGTGAAACTTTCCATAATCGTCAGTCCTCCATCGGCGTGACATATACGAAAATACTGCAAAAGCTATATCAAAACTTGAAAATCTACGCGATGGTTTTGGTGTGAATAATGAAAATGAACTGCCTTTTTCTTCCATCATCCCTATACTAGCAGCACTGATAAAGGAAATAGAATTAAGAAAAAACAGGGTAGATTGCTATAAGAAATTAAGTATATGGTACTGGTCATCGGTTTTCACAAATGCATATTCAGGTGCTGTAGATAGTCAATTGAGTGCAAATTTCAAAGAAATGAGAGAATGGTTTTCAAATACTGCAAAAGTACCCAGAACTGTAGCAGCGAGTTCAATCACAGGGAAGTGCTCTATACAAAGGTGTATTATCTATATTAGCATTGCAAGGTTCAAATGATTTCAATAACAATCAAGTGCTGGAAAATGCTAGAACCAATCACAAGGATCATATATTTCCAAAACGCGAATTTGGCTCTAAAAAGGATCTAAATTCAGTTCTTAATATAACATGGATGTCTGAAGAGACAAACACAAAGATCAAACCCTATGAAAAACCATCAGAATATATTCCGAGATTTATATCAGAAAAATATGGCAATAATGAAAAGGAATTTTTGAAGGTTTTAAAAACTCATCTGATAAATTCAAATACATATCATTATATGCTACAGAACAACTTTGAAGGATTTATTGCAGAACGAGAAAAACAAGTACTCTTAAGAATCAAGGAGTTGATCGGTCTTGAAGGAGAGGTCATTGAGAATGAGGGATTAATATCTCCTGAAAGGCCATTGTCAAATAAAGTAATCATATGGAATACAATCAAGTCGTGTGAAGATTATATCTACTGGATAGACAAATACTTTTCAAAAGAAGGTTTGGAATTACTTGTTCAATCACTTGATAAAGCGAAGGTAAAGACAGTAAAGATCTTAACCTCTGTAGATAAAGCTGATGAGAGCTTGAGACGTTTGTTTAAAGACTTTAGGAATGAAATGAAAAATAATCAAACGTTTTGTGAGCTGAGAGTCATAGTCGATTCAAAACTAAAATCCAGCATACATGATAGATGGATAGTTTCGAAGAATAACTCCTTTAATATTCCTTCTCCTGATGTAGTGGCAAGAGGACAATATAGCGAAGTAAAGAAAACAGACAATACACCGCCGTTTGACGACTGGTAGAATAAAAGCTCGGTCAGTTCGCCTGCTGCCTCAGGTAATCCACATCCCTGCATATAGTGGATCTGTCTACGTGCAGCATCCTCGCTATCTCGGATTGATTAATTTCTCCTTTGCTCATCAGTTCCAGTACTTTGGTTTGGTTCTACGCCATTCCAGTTGCTGGCGTTGCATTGGCGAGCTCATCTGTTGTAATCCTCTTGTGTTAAGGAGTAGTTGCATGATTCTAATTACTTCTTGGTTAATCATAGCTTTATCATTTATGGGTGAAAATATCAATCACAGTTATCCTAACCTTCATAACAAAATCTATATCATATAACATACACTGTACTTCTCAAGTTATAGGTCATTGCTTATTCCGGAGTCTCTCAGACCATTACCCTGAATAACTGCTACTTGCAGATAGTTCTTGTGAAGGTCCACACCTACAAACATATCAATGCATATGTTACCGTCTGATTTGACAGTACGGAATTTGTTCACATATAGTTAGCTCTGTCGCTAACCGAATAGGGTCTAATATGACTCTAAAAAGTTTTTGCATAATTGATTAATTTGTTTAGAATTGCTCTTCTTTAAGCCAGTTACTATTTTAAATTTTCTTAAACCTTATTTATATGACAGCGAAAGTTGATGATGAGTATGTCAAAACGCAATAGAAGATTTTCCACTATTATGCTGAAGCAGGTCGGAAATGGTTATCTGATTGTGTTGATTTTCTTCATATTGTTTGCGATATTGCTGCTTGAAGGATCGGTATTCCATCACGACATAGGACAACCAATTTGGGCGAGTGCACTGGCTTTAGTTCTCATTCTTACTATTTTGATACCACCTGTGATAAGATACCTCGGACCAAGGCTAACAGGGATTAAGATACCCAATATTATTGAATTCAGCATTGCACAACTAAAAAGGCAGAGTTACCTTTCTGAGGAGTTCACAGATAAAATTGCTTCGCATATAAATATAGGTAAAACAGGAGTTTCTATGTTTCCCTCTAACGTTCGTTCTCTATTGCTTTTATGTACTCTATTATTAACTAGAAGCGAGGGCAACGAATGATATACAAAGTTTGATCCTATTCAGACAAAATAGCAGGTTAATGTATCCTGTACTTTGCAGTACATTGAGTTCCGTTCGTTTATATCCAGCATTATCGTCGTCATGATCCAATAGGTGATAAGAACTAGTGAGCTTATGGGATATAGTATTAGCTGCAGTGTATTCACACAAATATCAGCAGGATAAGAAATGAAAAGAATTCGGAGGTTGGAGATTCTATATAGGGTAAGTGCGCCATTTGCGATTAATTAATATAGGTAGCCACTATATTAAACTATACAGGAATGCGCAATTTGGGTTTGAAGACCAGAAACAAAATTGTTATCTTAGGCACGGTGTTTGGTTCTGTTCTATTGTCTTTTGGTGCTACAGTATTTTTTATTCCGAACGCATATGCTATTAATAATACTGAGGCAATAGGAGATCTGGCCGCAACTGTTGATTTAGGTAGTCCCTTTTATATCCAGCATTATCAGCATGTTGTTAAGAAGCCACAATCGGAATCGCAACCAAATCTTTACGTGAACCATACAAACGATGGAGTAATCAATGGAAGCTTGATCGTGACTCAGGTGGGAAACAGTACTGAGACTCTCAGAAATAATAACACAGTCTATCTCCAAGGTTTCAGAAATCTAATGGCTGAACCTGATATGGGTGGTGGTACGGCAACTTATCATTTCCAAGCAATAGGTAACTATGGTCCAGACAAGACTTACGAAAGTAGAGGCGTGGCAATTTTTGATAAAGTTGCTACTGGAAAACTATCATTCCTAGGGAATTCATTTGCCATCTATAAGGTCAGGGTTGATGCCGACGGAAACGGGACATTTCTTATGTGGCAATGGAAATAAGATATTGTTAAAATTACAAACCTAGAATTATGCCCAAGCCTCAACTATATTCTCAATATTGACACTTTGCTATAGCGTATGTGTACACCTCATCATAACACTTTGAACATACGAATTTCCAGCCAGTAATTCTGCAGCTATACAAAGGTAAGCTTCTGAGTATGTAGTATATGTAAAATATATACTTCTGTTACGTACATACACATATTATATTGTGATCATACAATACAAAACGGTCAAATGGATGGTGTCAATATCTTTTTCCGACAAGCTGAAAATATGAAAAAGCCGACTATTTTACTACTTCATGGCTTCCCGTCTTCATCCCACATGTTCCGAAATCTAATCAGAGAACTTGCAGATGAATATAATATTATTGCTCCTGACTATCCAGGATTTGGAAACAGTGACCAACCTCCAATCGATGAGTTTGAATACACATTTGACAACTTGGCCAATGTAATAAACAATTTTGTTGAAGAAATAAAATTAGACAAATATAGTATTTATGTTCATGACTATGGCGCTCCAGTTGGATTCAGATTAGCAGTCAAACATCCTGAGCGAGTACAAACGATAATTACTCAGAATGGTAATGCCTATGAGGAAGGACTACTACCTACGTGGGATCCAATACGTGCATATTGGGAACATCCCACCGAAGAAAATAAGGAAAAGTTAAGAAGCCTTCTTACTGCTGACTTTACAAGATATCAGTATGTGAACGGAACTCGCAATCCTGCTGTAATCAGTCCAGATTCATGGAATATCGATCAATTTGTATTGGATCGTCCAGGCAACAAAGAAATACAACTAGCATTATTCTACGACTACCAAAATAATTTGAAACAATATGCCATATGGCAGCAATATTTTAGAACATATCAGCCTCCAACATTAGTTGCATGGGGGAAAAATGATATATTCTTTGGATCACAAGGTGCATTAGCGTTCCAGAGGGACATTAAAGATGTCGAAGTTCAGTTATTAAACACTCGACATTTCCCATTAGAAGAGGATTTAGATGTTAGTGTCACCCTAATGAAACGATTTTTGAGTGAACGAATTATATTTTAATTTTATATGTCTTTACCCTTTTACAATATACAAATACCAGTTCAACTGGTATCCAGTTTAAGACCTCCTTTAGGCTGGATTTCATCGTTTATCAGCGCTATTAGAAAAATGATTTGCAGCACTTTTCCTAACATCAAGAGATACATTGACGAGCGGCTGCCAGAAGAATGTGAGAATGTCTTGTAGGACTTACTGCAATTACAAAAGAAGCATGGAATTCAGCACAAGACACTTGTTATATCTTATCGTATATCAATAACGCTTATTATCAACACGTATACGATTTTGGCTAATGGTTGAAGGTATTGTAATAGGATTTTCTGACATGCTGAGTATAGCACAAACAATTGGAATAGTGGGAAGTATGGTATTGACACTATTTTTCTCAAAGAAGCAACTACAAAGTCTGTCAATTGATACGCAAACTAGAGGTCTCAATGACTTGGGTGAAAAGTATCTCAAGATGGTAGAACGTGCCATGGAGGATCCTTCGATACAAGGAGTGATAGATAGTGAAATAAAGCTATCACGAGAGGAATCATACTCATTTTATATACTGTGGATATGTTCTCATGTGTATGCAATGCGTAAAAGAAAAGTACTTGATGATATTGAATGGGCAGGGTGGTCACAATGGATGAGACATATATTTTGAAGGGGAACCATCAAAGATACTTGGAAACAAATTGAGCCAGACAAATGGTTTAATTCTGATTTTCAGAACTTCATAAATACAGAAATAGTTGGAGCAAAAATTCAAACCTGACCTACTTAATTAGAAATAATGATGAGACCTCAATGGAGTCCTATATACTATGACTACACAGATAGTAGAACGGAAAACAAGAGTAACAAGAATAACAGTCAGTTGACATGACAATTCGATAAAGCTAAAAAACTGGACTACTTAATATTTATGAGGCAAAAAGCTGGACTTTGAGCACCAAAGATGAACAATTAGAATGGCGTAGATCAAAGGTAGTAGAAATGAGGGC
>JBJMFM010000054.1:0-2877 GCA_045808425.1 Nitrososphaeraceae archaeon
TTGCAGGGCCTAGTTTCCTACAGTTTTTGAACAAATTATTCCAAATTCAAATAACAACAGGTGACATCATACAATTTGAATCTGGAAATAACAGTAAATACTACATGCTATCAGCAAGTGGAACGTGGGATGAGATAATCAAGTTACAATGATAACGGTATAAAAAAACAAAATTATCTAGTGATACGAATCACATTTGGCAGAATTAGCTTTCATAACTCTCCTACATGTATTATTATTCTCTTTCTACAGTAACAATAGATGCCTCAATTTCAGGCCAAAGTTGTGCAACCATATCAGGCATATTTGTTTTAATCCAATCAGCCATGGCTCTTTCTTCTGATAAGCTTTGTGACAGAACAGATATTGCATTGGCTGCATTCATTCTCTCTGCTAAATGCGTAAGCATATCATAGAGTATAATCTCAGCATTCTCTACTATCGCATCCTCTTTAGCTGCTTTGAGCTCCGACTCTGCATCCGTAGTTATTCTCTGGACTATGTTTGTTAATGATTTAGGAGGAGTAGGAATTGGCAATTGTGCTTTGTCCCTTGTAGCAGCATTTTTTTGACCATTGCTGAGATCTGAAATCAGCTGCCTTAATCTATCCTGTTGTCCTTTTGTCTCTTCTAAGTGCATTTGAAGTCGTTTTTTTACACTTTCTATTCTAGCCTGTTTTATTCGGGACTGGAGCCTTTGTACTGCTGCATTTTCTATGGCTAAAGCCTCATTTAAGTGCAAAACAAGTTTTTGATTAGCTGTAACTCTTTTTTCTTTTCGTTTTGTGGATGTGGATCTGGATCTGGATCTGGAGATACCGTTTCTTGTCCTTGCTTTAGATGTTCTTTTTTTTGCCATTTTAGTATTTGTGACCTTAATTGCATATGTTGCAATATTTGCTTTAACGGTTTGCTATTACATTTAACTCTAAAGAAATAAGCATATACCTTAGTAGACTCATTTTGGAAAGGGTAGATCAAACATCAAAATAGGATTGATACGACGTTTGTGCCAAAGCTGAGAACTCCAATATTTTCAAGAGCATTTTATGTAAAATATTTGAGTGAGATAAAGGTAAAGCTAGTTGACCCTACTCTAGTCCTGGACCAAGCAAGTTTTCCATAAAAAGTCGGAACAATAATGGAGTATATGGGATATCAAGATTTTTAATATGCCGCTGGGATGGTAGTTAATGCAAACTATATACAGAACTTATCTAGAAAAAATTATCGTTCTGGATGTTCCTTCCTGTAGTGAGCGGCAAGTTTTTCCAAACTTGAAAAGGCATTATTACAATATTTACAACGATTATAGGTCTCTACTCTATTTGATGGTTGTTGACTACTTTTGTAACTCTGAAGATTAGGGCTGTCTTCCCGATTCATACTAGGTGCGACAACATCTTCTTTTCTGCTTGTATTATTATTATCAGACATATCAACAAGTGTGCAACATTGCTTTTTACAGTTTAGAAGAGAAGCTTACATAACATCAAAACCAATTGCGATAATAAAATTCCATATGTTCTTATTAAAGACGTACACCTGATGCATACCAATTACCATGCGGAGATTCTTCGAATAGTACTATTATGTCCTTCCTCTCAACCCTCAGTATTTTTACCGTATCCTCGGTAATTGCTTCTGCTAGTCTATCTTTTTCCCTTTGAGATCTACCACTATATAACGCAACAGTAATTATTGGCATATCTAATAAACGGTTGTCCTATAAGATAATAATAAATTACCTCACGCTTAGTTGTAACAACTGATCGTCTTGGCCGTCCTCGTGGCATGACGCTGCATACACAATCAAAGACCAAAGATGGTCCGTTTCAGTAACAATTTTACTGATCTTTTCTAAAGGTAAACTGTAATATCATTATAGGGCAATAACATGATTACTACTAAGTTGTAGCGAAATCTTTGCTATTAACTAAAAGACCTTCTACATACTGACAAAAGGAAAACCAATGTCATCGGGACACAGCAATGATTACGAATTTGAGACCAATAAAAGACCATGACTTGATGAATAAACTGCAGATAGAGGAGCGATAAGTGAGTAGCAGACTAAAACAAAACATCAAAAAAGAGTAAAGTCTAGTACAAGGTCTTAACATCTTACCTGCTATTATAAAATATTTTTTACCTCTAGAAGACTAAATGACTTACAACAACAACGAAATGAGCAAATCATCATTCTGTTATTTATGTGGAAAGCCAATAAAATTTGATTATGAGTATATCAATGAGAGGACTGGTAAAAAGATACCACTAGATGCAGAGACTAATGAGCCACATAATTGCCCTGTGCGGAGAAGTCAGCGAGAACAGCAGCAATCACAGCCACCACAACTACAACAACAACCATCACAGCAGCAGGAGTACCAAGAAAGGCGTTATCATCAATGTAACAAAGGCTGCGGCCGGGAAATCTACTTTGATGCAAACAACAAGAGTCAAAGCGGCAAATTCATTCCATTAGACAAAGAAACAGGATTGCCACATCAATGTCAATAGACAGAATAAGATAAATTTTAGTTCGTCTCGCATTCCACAGCATAATGGCTAAATCTGTTCTGAATTCTATCTACTCCACTACCGCAATTGTGCTCGTTCAAGCTATTGTATACTGCTGTTTTGAATTTAGTGTAGTCAACTTAGTAGTCTAAATAAACCAAGGTTTGTATCAATATAGTATGCAAGATTAGCCAATTTTTATTTGTCAATCAATCTATGGAGCTGAAAGAAGAGGTGAAATAGGCTTTGCCATGTCTGCATTTGTTACTAGGCTATATAGAGAAGCGTGTTGAGCTGCAACTACATCCCACTTCAATTTTCCTTTAAAATGACAGACTCTTTCAGAGTATGCTT
>JBJMFM010000055.1:0-4849 GCA_045808425.1 Nitrososphaeraceae archaeon
AGATAATGCAATGCTATGCTCAAAATCCAGCCGTCTTAATTATTATTACATGGCTAAAAATCTATGTTTGAATGGCTGGCAACTAGGGGAAATGATAAAGCTAAGTATTCCCATTATATTCATAACGTGAAAATGGAACACCCATCTAAATTCAAGCATAGGAAATGGAACATTTGAGCTCGGCATACATTAGTCAAAAGTTATGTTAGCACTCACATCTTCTTCTCCTTTATCCTGATATTCTTAAATGAAACATGAGAATCTGCATCATGGTTTTGGATTCCAATGTATCCTTCAGTACTCCTATTGCCTGTAAATTCTGGTATTACAATTTCACCATTTAATGTGACGCTATATCTTTGACCTGTCACTTCTATCTCAAAGGTATTCCATTGGCCTACTGGTTTTGATGCTGCTGCAGCATTTGAAGGAGCTGCAAAGTTGTATATTGCACCTGTTTTGTGAAGAGGATTGCCATCAGGCATTGCCATATCATCTATCTGAATCTCATAACCTGTATTAACAGCTATCATAGGATCGTTGTCTGGATTTGAAAATCTGACAAATACTCCTGAATTGTCAGCTCTACGACTAACTTTCCAATCAACCTTTAGTACAAAATCCTTGTACTTCTTTTTAGTATACCATAGCAATCCCATTCCTTCTTGTGATTGCAACGACTTCCCAGGCTCAACAAGTACAAACCTACCTGGACCGGCCATACGCCAGCCATCTATACTTTGTCCATCAAAAAGATAGGTGAATTCATTATTATCGTTATTATTACTACTCATATGTCTGTGCCTCTGGACAAAGACACGGGGTTGCCACATCAATGCGAATAACTACAAGTAGCAGTAGAAGATTAATACAGTAGAAGGTTACGACACTTATTCGATACCGTCGCAAAGAAGAATCATACCGCAATAATATGTCTAACCTCGAACCATCTTCCAATAGAGAGGACAGGAATGTACATTGTCATATAACTGCTATTACTGCGATTATGGTACAGACAAACAAAATGACTATCAACGTCATACAATAGGCAAGCACGGGTTAGGACATCCTTGTTATCCTTCATTAGCTGACATTTACAAGCTAAAGCTAAAGACACAGGGTAAAGAGTGGGAAAAATAGGATAGGTATGAGGTTGATTCTCCAATTCATATGTATATTTTTGCTGGTGATTTGGAAAAAAGCATTAATACTATGTCAGTAAGATTTCGTTATGGTTAATATCTATACATTATATAATATAGTCTCTATACTACGTAATGAACAACACGCCATGAAATTCAACAACATCGAAGAAATTTATTCTATTATCCAATACAGCATTTGTATATGGTGATTCTGTATGATACTTGAAGAGAAAGAGGAACAAGAAGAGGAAATTGGAGAGTCGTGCTTAACAACAAATCAGGTTTTCTAGCAATAAGTAAAAGTTATTAGGTGAATGTAGTTTTAAACTGCTTTTTTCACTACTACCTAAATTTGAAAATAGTAAATGCTGGTTTGGTGTTGTAAAAATAAGAGCATGTGGATATTTGTCAATTACATATTTTACCATGCTCTTTAAATTACCATTTGGACTGCCATCGATAATTCTACCATTTTCTATGAATGTACCATAACACCATTTACTATTGTTATTGTTACTATCATCAACTTCATCTGCATTTTGCTTTATACAGAGTTCTCATAATCCTTCTTCTTATGTGTAGATCTCAAAGACTAGTTAGTCATTCTCTACTTTTTGCTAGATTCCAACTGTGCAATCGCACTGTCCGAGAGACTCGTACTCTTTGGTATCAGGATAATAAAATAATTCTTATCAGCGCGCTCAACGCCAGTGACTGACTTGTATCTTTTAGTGGAAATATCAAACTCTACCATACCTGCGTCGATGCTGCTTTTAGTATAGACCATTATCACCGTATCTCCAGACAGCGGAGCTAAAGGTACAAAGGAAAATACATAACCCTTGTATGAGCTTACAGGAAGAACCTGCTTCATGTAGGGAGCAATTGATACAAGGTATAGGAAAACATCCTCTATGCTGGAAAACTCTTCGAATTCAAATTTCACAAGCATACTCGGACATTTCCGTGATATAAGTATAGTTTTAGCCTAAATGCTCTTCTTATTAGCAAGTTACTCATTGCTTATTATATACCATATATTGTTTACATGACTACTGGAAGGTATATTGGACACGTAGTAAGAGAAACAGATGACAAGATAGTAATATTTGGCGATAGAAATGATAGGTACGACATTCCAAAATCAGAAATCCAAACCACTGGAAGAAATGTGTTGATTGGACTAAACCTAGATGAAATTGCAAAGAAATACAAGATAAAACATGAAGCACAACTGCCTACCAGTTTACCATTAGAACATTGAACTCGAGGTGAAAATCTAGGCTTGGCTTGGTTGATACCTGTAATTAAAAATGGAATCAATCCTTATAAATCAATACGATTATCCAGAGCTCTGTGTTAAAATAGGTATAGATGAGGGTGAAAATGTATTGGCAAGAAAAAACACAGAATGATTTTGCCAATGCCATTTAAGTATCTGTACTTCAAGCCATAAGTGATATACAAAATGAATATTTTTGAAGATAATCAAATAAAAGAAATTAAAGCGGAATTTTTATCTACTACGGATATAGATACAAGAAAAAAAGCATTTGATATGTTAGGCGACTTTGGTGACAAAGGTATAGTTACTATAAAAGATCTTATTGGATCTACGGGAAATAACGATATTAAGGGATACGGGTTTGAAGTAATTGCGAGAACTAAGAAATCCATAAAATAGATTTATGTTAGTAGTAATTTACTACACTCCTTTCTTCCATCTCTATCCTGTACGTCTAGGCGTGTGTCCATTTATTATATGACGTTTTACTTCTTTAAGTGTCTCAAAACGGCGGCCGCAGTAGTTGCATGGAAATCTTAGTCGTTTTGTTTTTTCTTCTTCTGGTGATTGCGATTTTATAACATTTTTTGATGTTGAATGTATTTCATCTTCATCTGCTGTTTTTTCTTTTTCGTTTGATTCTGATTTAGAACTAGTTGATTTTGTCAAATTAGTAGTATCACTTGTTATACTTTCTGTTGGCACAATTTCCTATATAGTGAAGGAAATAAAAGGTTATAGTAGTAGACCTAGAAGACTGCATTTGAGTCATCTAATTCTGGTTCATTAGATTGCTTGTGAGTATCATAATCACTATAAGGAATAGGAACCTCCAATCCTGCTAATCCTGGTAAACTCTCATATGCATTCTTCAAATTCACACTCAAAGCATGTAATTCATGAATTGCTTTTATCCGAATCTCTGGTTTGTCCTTATTGTCATTCACGATATTCCATAAGACTTTTTGCTGTTCTTCCAACTCACCAACTCTATCAAAGAATAGTTATTTTTTGCAATAAACTTATTTTGTTGTATGTGAATATATGCAACATACGCAATCATAAATCCATTATTAATGAAAGAAGGTCAAAGATACTTAGTCTTTTGACTAGAGGACTAAAGAGTTTCGAAATAGCTAATATGCTTAATGTTGATGCTGCCACAATATCAAGAGATATTAGTGCACTAACCACAGACTCACAAAATTATTTGAATAGTTTGGCACGTGAGACGCTCCCGTTCATGTATGAACAAAGTATAGAAGGTATACGCGAAGTTATCAAGGAAAGTTATGCTATACACCAAAGTCAAGACCCAAAGGTAAACATGTATCAAAAGTTAGGAGCGCTAAGGTTGATCAAGGATTGTCATGAAGCAATATTTCACCTAGTTGACGAAGGACCATCAGTTATGTTATTAAAGCAATTGCAAGAGAAATTGATCTTAATTGAAAATAGACAAACAACTTAAAGATATATCAGATACAATTTTACGTTTACCTAATGACGACAATAATAATGATGGTGGTACTAATCGAGACTTTACAACATGGTATGGTAAGCCAGTTATTTCAATTGACGAATGGTTCAAGGTTTCAAATTACAGAAACTACTATAGCCACCCTGATGTTCTAGATATCCAGCAGATGCTACAGTATTTTCCTGATGAGTATAGGATTGAACTTCTAGTGTTTGGAGTTGACGAACAATATGAGGATATAGTTGGAGAATGGTGGGACCAGTACGTGCAATTGCATCAGCAGATTTTAATTTGGAAATATGGTCCAGAGAATTTTAAGCGAATGCTAAAAGAACAAGATTGGCAACGTGAAAGAAAAGGTTGGGATTTCCACAAGTCAAATATGCCTCCAAATCATGATGATGGTCGTTGGGTAGATGGATGTACATCACTACAATGCGTTCCTACATGTAAATTCTATAACAAGTCTGCACAGAATCCTGAAGCATTACAATTATTACAAGAGTCTGGGTATAAAGATAAACTATTGCCATAGATAAGAGATAAGAGATAAATAGTTAATAATATAGATAATTATATATGCATATATCTAATACGAAACTACAGAATGATTGATGGCTGCTGCAGTTGAGGAAATATATCAACTAGATGATGAAAATTGAATAATCCTGAGTTTTTCGCGTTGTTTAGGCTTCAGTGTGCTTTGAATTCAGAAATATTCTCCTGATAAGAGTTGATCCCTAGACAACCTTGCAGTTAGAACTTTTCCTGGACGAGCTTTATATCCTGTAACTCCTACACCAACTGCAATCATTGTACTTTTATCTTTTGCATGAGGAGAGAAAAACTCTGTGACTGCATCATCGAAAAATGTTGAACCTGATGCTCCTAATTGCTGAGCATACGCCGACAAGTAGATTTTCCCAGCAAGAATACCAG
>JBJMFM010000056.1:0-9203 GCA_045808425.1 Nitrososphaeraceae archaeon
CAGTGGGTCTTCATTCTCTGGCTTGCGGCATTTATCTAAATATGACAAAATATCATCTCTTGTCATATCAATAAACTTCCTTTCGATTCCAACAGCTTTTGATAATTCTGCGATAAACTGTATAGTGTTTTTCTTGTAACTCGGCCTTGGATTAACCTCTCTTTTCATTGCTATGACATAATCGCATATTGTCAATGCATTCTCCTTTGATAACCTGCTTCTATCTTTTAGGACTAGTTCACAAAACCTGTCTGTAGTAAAACCTTCGGTTGCCATGGTGATTTTTCTATCTAGCAATATCATATCATTATCGTTACCACCTGTTGATGATAATATTTCAGCTACAGATTTGTTTGAACATCTAACCATATATGTATGATATAACTAGCTTAGCGTACTAATAATATTTTGTATGAGGCAATATTACCTCAACCTAATGATTTCCCTATTGTCTGGTACACCGGATCTTATCTTCAACCTAGAGTATATAGCACCTGCTACATTGTCTGATTTTGATTTTTCTCCATGATTTACAATCACTCGTTTTGGCCTTACCCTTGATACAAAGCTTAATATTTGATTAAAATCGCTATGCCCGCTAAAACCATCAATCTTTTGGGTTTGGCATCTCACAGGAATTACCTTCACTTTGCCACTTTTGTCCATCATACTAACCTCCGTCATTACACCATCTAGCACACGTCTACCTAAAGTTCCATTAATTTGATAAGAAACAAACATGATCTTGTTTTTTGGAGATGGCGCTATCTCTTTAAAATACTCTACTGAAGGACCACCCTCTAGCATACCTGATGTTGCCATTATGATCGATGGATTCTCGTCATTGAAAACTTCGCCTCTCTTGCCATAACCATTAACCACAGTAAAGTATTCTGATTGAAATGGGTTAATTCCTTGTGAAACTGACTTCCTCACATCAGAGCCGAGGTAGTGTGCATACGACATATGTATAGCACTTGCTTCTGAAATCATTCCTTCAATGTAAATAGGCGATTCAATAAGACGCCCTTCTCTCATCTCCTTGTCTATAACAAGCATGATTTCTTGTGCTCTTCCTACTGCAGGAAGAGGGATTAGCACTTTACCACCTTCTGTCAATGTTCTATTAATGCTATCTGTAAAAGTTCGATAAACGACTGATTGATCTGGCATGATATCTTTACTATTGCCATAAGTGCTCTCAGTGATCAGGGTTTCAACTCTTGGGTATATAGAGGATGCACTGTCTAGAAGCTGAGTTTTTGCATATTTGTAATCACCAGAGTAGAGGATATTATGGGCGCCAGAAATATTAAGATGAACTGTTGCACTTCCCATAATATGACCTGCATTGTTTAATGTAATAGTGACATCCGGCGAGATATCTGTTGGTTTACCATAAGGCAATGTAATACAGTGTTTAATAACTTCGTTGATATCCCTAATCTCGTATGGCAAGTAGCTCCCGTTACTCTTTGCTATCTTTACTGAATCCATCTGAAGAAGAGTCATTAACGGCAAAGTTGGTTCAGTACAGTAAATTGGGCCATTGTATCCATACTTAAATAGTGTAGGTAAAAACCCTTGATGATCAATGTGTGAATGACTTATAATTACTGCATCAAGCTCATCCAAATCAAAGCTAAACCAATCTAAGCGAGGATATGCATTTAATCCTAGACTTTCACCAGGATTGATTCCACAATCTAACATTACTTTGCTCTCAGGAGTTGCTACAATGAAACAAGACCTTCCAACCTGCTTGACTCCTCCAAGACAGAATAGCATCACCTCTTCTCTGTTTATTGACCGTGAATGCTGCATTGTACTAAAACTAGATTCTGTATCTCTTGTTCTTTGTTGATTATGTGCATTTCTATCCGAACCTCCGTTTGGAACTTTATCAACTATTATAAGAGGAGGTCGAAAAATTCTATTTCCAAGCTCTTGGAGAAATGATATCCTTTCCTTACCAGAGCTTTTCAATGTGGAGTGAATAGTATTGATACTGTTAGATGGAATATGTGGAGAACGTCTAGTATGGGCAATCCATCCTGTAGACTGCGCGATTTGGATTACCATGCTGGAATCTATTATTTCAGGGCGGTTAACTTCTAATATAACCTCTCCAGTCGCATCATCACAAAATACAGCAGAAACTAATACATCCTTGGGAAGTAATTTGACAACGACTGATCTTGTTTTATCTTCTGATAACCGTATGGATGGATCGGTACGAATAACAAACCGCTTTCTTAGGGTCTTAGAAAGGGAGGACAAATGATAAGTTAGTTCAGTAAGTGAAAATTTTGGATTCTTGGTATATAATGCGATATTGGGACCCTCAAACTTTGCCGAAGTAACACAAGATTCCTGTGGTATAGATTGCAAGATAATTTTTGCAATGCTGCTTTCATTATCCGCCTTCAACCTTGCTATTAAATAATCCTCCTTCTCTATTTCTATATGTCTATTATGTGAATCTGTTGTAGATTTTTCCAGTTCAGAATTGCTAGTCTCAGTATTAAGAGGTCTATTGCGATTATTATCGCTACTATTACTATCCTTTACAAATTCATTTTTCAACCTTTCGTTTTCTTCCATATCTGTTCTTGTCCAGCTGATCCGGTGAATTTTTACCCTGCACTTTGCAGCAAAGCACGTCTTATCATAGGCAAAAATATTTTATATGTGTCTGTCAACCGGTAGTAAGCCATAATATAATTATACTTATCCATTAATATGTTTTTATGGGATTACGATGTATTTTAAATAAAATACCATTTTGTTTTTTTAACAAATCTCATTCTATCAAATACTTGTTTTTGGATTACAAAAATAGGATGATAATATAAATATATATATAAAAATGAATGGATCCGATCTGCAAAAATCAGCAATGGCATTAATATGTTATATAATCAATAAACGAAGAAGAAAAATAATATACATTTAAGCCATTTTGAGTATAATACTATCCTATAGATGCATATTGGATATATATTATCTGATGAAGTAAGGCAATGTAATCGACATAATTACTATTACGATCATTACAAGCGACAATAATAGAGCCGCATTCTTAACCACGCTTGTTTTTGATCGTGTTCTGCTTTCAATCAACGAACTATACCACGAACCTCCATCAAGAAAACTAATTGGAAGCGCATTGAATATGCCTACGTTAAAGTTGATAAACCATATCCAGAATAACATATTTGCAATTACAGGAAAAGATGAACCTATTATATTTGATTCATATTTTGAAGCCATTAAATCGGAATATGGAACTACATACATGCCCTGACCCAGTGTTGGGGGAGTGAGCAAAGCTATTGGATTTGAAGCAAAAGCGTTCTTATACCTTTGTAATACTACCGACGGATTGGGAGCTACATCCCTTATATAAATACCCATAATTCCTTTGTTTGCTTGAGCAAATGGTGGTAAGCTTATGGAACGCACTATATTTTCTCCTGTTTTATCCTGCCACTTTATTTCTATGCTATGACCTAGATTCGATCTAAGAATATTACCCAGATCTTCTACGCCACGTACATTTTGCCCGGCTATAGTCTGGATGATTGACCCTTTCGTTAAGCCTACTTTTTCAGCAAGCGAACCATCATTTATATCTGTAACTACAACCCCAAACTGTGGTTCACCAGAAGTCGGCAAAGGGGTAAGAGTTGATATTACAAAATAAAGTGCAACTAGAGAAATGGCTGCCGCAATCATATTATTTAGCGCACCTGCAGTCAAAATGGAACTCTTTTGCCTCAGAGATGCTCTTGCTAACTCTTCTCGCTCAATATTTACAAATGCACCAATAGGTATCCCTAGAATTAAGAGAATTCCAGTAGATTCTACCTTTATATTGAATACCCTTGCTACTATTCCATGACCTGCTTCATGAATAACTAGCGTAATTATGAGTGCTATCAAACCATAAGTCACAGGAAAAAAGGGATTCAAAATTGGAATAAGAAAGTTAGCCCGTGGCCCTACATTACGTATTGTATCACGAGCTGCTGCATTGGAAAACATGATCATTAAAGAACCAACTATTAAAAATATTGCAAATGCGGTGATCAAAGGCATAAGATAAGCATTAAATTTAGCATAAATTTTGGCAGCATTTGTTCTTGCTACCATATCAAAAAAGGTCAAACCAAAAGGCGTATGAATAAATATCAATGGGAATTTTATATCGACATGAACCTTGTTCTTCTTCTGCTGTTCCACTGCATAGCATATTGTAGTTACTGTATTTAAATTAATCATTACTAAGAAATTGACAATATTCAATTGACTTCTATCCTTGTAAAAATATTTAAAATTAAAATCTCCATAGCTAGTCTTAATAATTATTGTCAAAAATCAAAGGAATATGTCGAAAAGCCAAAAGTCTTCACTTATGAACAGCAATGTATGGAACATTTTATATTCTGTGCTCTGGTGCTTTCTGATTTCGGATCCCATTGTAATCAGGTAGGTAAACCATTCAAAACAATTACCATTTGTATATAGAAACGTCAATTTCGTTTTAGTAGAGGATTATAAATATGACTTAAATTGTCATTTTATATAGATGTCACAGAAAGAAGACAATAACATCTCAGAAATGGATTCCAAGATGATTTCAGAACCACCATTAAGTTTACTGTTTAATCCTTCGCTCCTTACCACCAAGAAAAATGTGTGGGATATTGACGTTACAATGTTGCTTGATACGCTTCTAAAGCTCATCAATACAACAGGAAAAAAAGACCTTAGAGTGTGTGGTATTGCCATATTGTCATCATCTATTATATATCGACTGAAAGTTGAAAGTATTTTTAGGTTAGAAAAAATTGCCATGCAAAGGAAAGGAGTAGATGACCACCAACTCCAGCAACCAGTGCCGGACCTCAATCCTGTTGAAATTCCATTTAGGATCGAATCAACATATCCAGTATCTCTGGAAGAGCTGCTGCATGTTTTAGAAAATATGATTTCTGAATTAGCAAATCCTAGACCAAAAAAGAAACAACTAAAATTGGAACCTGTTGAGACCTTTGATTTTGATCAGTATATAATAAAATTTGAGCATATATTACAAAGATATGAAGATATGATTTTTGATATCGTTACTGCAGATGGAGAGGCCATATTTAAGATACTTGTTGCAAAAATGAAGCCTATAGAAATTGTGAGATGTTTTATTGCTGTACTTTATCTAGCTATGAAAGGAAAAGTAGAGTTAGAACAAATTGAAGAGGATCTAAAGATAATAAGACGATAACAACAGAAGCAATAAATCAATCTAGCTCACTGACATTTACCAAATTGCGAAATACATCTCTTCCTGAGGGGGAAATTACTGCCAGAATCGAAGCGGCATTGTATTCTGCAGGTAGGCCTTTATCAGTAGAGGAACTTATCAGGGCGTCTGGAACAAATTCAAAAGAAAAGACAATAAAAGTTGTCACAGATTTAATTAGAAAAACAAAATCTGTATTTAACGCTATTGAGATTACTCACTTGGAAGATGGAACTTATGTATTTCAATTAAAACCTGCTTACACGCCAGTTATAAGAAAGTTTGCACAGCAACCATTAATTCCTTCTTCAGCTCTGAAGACACTATCGTATATTGCATATGAACAACCTGTCACTTCAAGACGCCTAGTCCAGATACGTGGGAGTCAGGTTTATACTCACCTGAGAGAATTGGAGAATATAGCTTTTATTGAACATGAAAACTTAGGTAGAGTAAAAGTATATAGAACAACAAAGAAATTCCAAGACTATTTTGGTGTTATCGATCTCAATTCTATGAAAAGCAAACTGATAGCAATGACAAACAAAAGTAGTGAAAGGATATCTCCACATTCTTCTCAGAAAGCTCTTAATTGAAGTGAAAAATATACATTCCTATGCGAAAATCAATAGAGAACCTATATGGACGCAAATTTACTGGTGGCCGTAAAGTTGCTATGAGAGACCGAAGGAAGTTTGAAATTGATAGATATCCAAACGAGGCCATTGTGGGGACAATGGAAATTGTATCAAGACGTATAAGAGGTGATAATATAAAAAATGCACTTAAAACTGCAGAGTTTGCAAATGTTGCTGATCCAGCTTCCAAGAAGGTAGTACGAGCAAAAATCTTACAAGTAATAAAAAATTCTGCGAATAAGGACTATGAAAGACGGGGGGTAATTACCAAAGGCGCATTACTTGAAACTGAAGCCGGAACTGCAAGGATAGTTTCTAGACCTGGACAAGATGGAACTGTTAATGCCGTTCTTGAAAAACAGTAAAATCTTTACCTCTTACAATTAATTATCTCACAATGTATCAGACATATGTTATTGCATATTTCATTGATAATAGCAGAATTTAATTATGTACGTCTTCTATCTGATATATTCACATATTACGCGCCGACATTTGGCATATGTACCTAAGAGATATCTATATCTCTTTATACTAACTATTATGTTAAGATCCATACAAGTATCAGGAGAACTCATTTTTATACCTGATTGCTTTACTTGAGATCACTCTTATCTTGCACTTTTCCATAATAACAATAAAAAAGGTAAAAATAATCACTAACGATGAGAGTGTTCTCCTTCTTCAACACGACCAATTCGCCGCTTCTTACGTATATCCCACATTCCCAGTATCATAAATGCAGCACCAATGGCCAAAATTAGGAAGTCAGCTGGAAAAATCGTTGCCCAAACACTGTTAACCGTGCCTGCATAGATAAACAAAATGGCTAGAAAAGCTAAAGCAATTCCTGTGATTGTTTCGCTATTAATTCTTTCCATTATAATATGACGATAAGCCTTCCTATAAATAGTATTTTAGATTGGCCTTACCATCTTTAATAATTGGTTTGGTAAGGTCAAATATAGCATGATCAATACTCTCTCCTACTCCTACTTCTTCTACTTCCTCTTTGGTATAAGTCATCAGAAGCTTACAAGAACTTTATCAATTCTATCGACTCTGAGGCTACAAAGACAATGTACAAGTATGCTTTGTCTTTGTTTATGCGGTTCTGTGGCCTCAACGAAGGGGGATGGCTAGGAGGTAATGGTAGTAGTAGTGGCGGCGGTAGATATGATGATGACAATACGTTAGCGGTCATGCTGCTGCAGGAGGACAAGCATAAGCTAGAGGACAAAATAAGAGACTATATTACCTTCTTAAAGGTATATAAGAAATTATCTTCTAACACTATTAATCTGTACGTAGCAGCAATAGCACATTTCTATATCTGGAAACGTCTGTCTAAATTCAAGGGCAAGAAAAGGCTAGTAGTAGAGGATAAGCCCTATACAAAAGAACAGATAAGACAGCTTCTCGAATTTGCCGATTTAAGGGTAAAATGTATAATCTTGCTTATGTGTTCAGCTGGTCTTCGTAGGAGTGCTATTCCCAATCTCAGGATTGGAGACCTAGAAAAGATAGAAAAATATTCTCTTTACAAAATCTCAGTATACAAGAATGAGCTAGAATCTTATTTCACGTTTTGTACTCCAGAATGTATCAACGTATTAGACCAGTATTTTGATTATCGAGCACGCCTAGGAGAGAAGCTACATTCAAAGAGTCTAGTAATCAGAAAGGAATTTAGTACTTTGGATGCAGCAAGACCTAGACCTTTAGAAGCGGTGTCTATTGGTTGGCTAGTCAATGATCTGCTTGATAGAAGTGGCATAAGACCTAGGTCAGAAAAGAAGGAAATAATAATAAAGACCAGAGAACTTCGTTAATGCAATGTCATGGCTTTAGGAAGTTCTTCGATACTACATGCACATTAAACGTAATGGATGGCTTGTATGTTGAAAAATTAATGGGTCACAATATTGGCATAAAAGCTCACTACTTTAAGCCCTCTGCGCAAGATTTGCTAGAAGGAAATGATCACAAATTAGGCTATCTCTCAGTTATTGACACCCTTACAATCAATGACGAGAATAGACTAAAAAGACAAAATGAGATCTTAAAAGTCAAAAAGTCAGAGTTTGAATATCTAAAGCAGCAAGTCGAAGAAACCAAACGTGCACAGGCTAAATTTACTACTGATTATATGGCATTCCTAAAAAGTAAATTAGGAATACAACAAGATTGAACTAACATTTGATCCTGAAGTCCATGATTTAGATAAAGAACTTGGATTTTAGATTAAGTGGCCTAATCCACTTTAGTTATTCTTTATTCAATTATAAGTCTTCTCGAAATGTCGGATCATATTCTTTACACTTATCAATACCATCTTTGGTCACTCTAACTATGTTCCCAGCAACTTCTATTTCCTTATTATTTAATATACTCAACCTCTCTAACATCCTCTTGAAATACATGATATCTGTGAATCCTGCGTAATGCTCGTTTCTGAATTCTTCGATATTATAATCAGTTGGCTCTCCATTTCCTGCTTTAATTCTATGTCTGCGACATAGGACTAACATTATACCGGACTCGAATTGTCTAACTTCTTCATCCTATGACACATTAGTTGAACTCATGACAACAAAAAGCCAGCTTGTACCTCGCTTATAATGCTATGTCAAGTTGCTACTTTTGACCGCTGAATTAGACTTAAGGTTAACCCAATGACTATTTGATATTATAATTTGGGCTAAGGTCAAATCGTGAATTAAGAGAAGATGCAATTGTATTAAGGAGTGAAAGAGTACTAGAGTTAACTTCACAGGGATATTCACAAAGACAGATAGCTACTATGTTACAGGTTTCAAATGGAACTGTAGCAAATGACCAGATACTTCTAAGACAGAGGGCAAAAGACAATATCAGAGAATACTTAGACAAGATTGCCAGATGAGTATGAAAGGGTTATGACAGGAATATTTCCCGACCTGGAGGAGGAACATATTATGCTGAAGGTAAAGGAGTTTTCATGGCAAAAAATGATCCTAGTGAAATTGCAACTTGGACTGGACAAGGAGTAGCACACTATTCAGGGCAGAAGAGAAGAGATGTAAGTTTTATATTTTGTCGCACATCATCTACAACTGGCAAACTCGATTTCTTAATAACATAGTCGGAGTCGTTGAATATGAGGCAGATAAAATGGGTAACTCAGGAAAATATGGGAGTGGAAACAGAACACTAACAAGTTACAGTAGTATACTTTATCATTCTCTTTTTTATTATCTAATTGTCAGTGTTTCATACAAACT
>JBJMFM010000057.1:0-4515 GCA_045808425.1 Nitrososphaeraceae archaeon
TCACTATATCTGTATGTAAAGGTATTGTATAGTATCCATATATAATACTGGCACCTTCTGTCAGTCTATCTAAGGCATTATGACGTCTACATATGTGCTCAACAACAAGTCATGTGAAGATTACTACAGAAGGTTCAAGGAGGCGATAAAAAGCAAGGATACATTCCTTTCCTATAACTACCAATTGAAAGTATATATGAAATATAGAGGAATAGCAGACGGACAGTATTTCCAATTAATAGAGGATAAAGATACCAGAACAATTGAGGATGACATAATAGACTTTATCATCTCCTTAAAAGAAAGGAATTATTCTCTTGCTTCCCAGAAAGCATGCCTTAGTGCTTTGATTCATTTTTATAGCATAAATAATCTGGTCCTTAATAGAAAGAAGATAGGAAAATTCTTGTCAAGTGATGACGTTATCATTGTTAATAATAATAATAATAATCTTACCTCTGAGGTATCTCAAGATCAAGGTTCAGGCGATAAACCTTACACATATGAACGAATTGCCAAGTTACTAGAATTTTCTGATATTAGGACCAAAGTAATCATTCTTATCATGTCGTCTGCAGGTCTCAGATTAGGAGCATTACCAACATTGAAGATAGGTGATTTAATTCCAATTCCAAAACATAATTTATATCAGATTAGAGTTTATGCCAATTCAAAAAGCAATAGACATTATACTTTCTGCACGCCAGAATGTAGAAAAGCAATCGACAATTATATAGAATTTCGCGAGTCATGCGGTGAAAATATAACACCAAGATCACCTTTGCTTAGAAGAGAATTTGATAGAAATGACATATTCCAAATTGCCAACAATGTTAGACCGTTGACAAGAGATGGTATAAAGAAATCACTAAATGATGTATTGTATGCTTCTGGGTTGCGAGCACCAATAGTTAAGGAAAAAAATTCCTTAAACACTAGACGTGAAACTGCCATGTCTCATGGATTTAGGAAATTTTTTGACACCTGGTGTACCAATAGCGGTATGAATCAAACCTACGTTGATTTTTGCTTGGGTCATTCATTACCTGGCGTTAAGGATTCTTACTTTTTACCACAAGCCGATAGTAATGGCGTTTACCTGGATATCTTAGAAGGACATGACAAATCACCGGGATATACAGATCCAATTGACTACTTGACAATAAATGAAGAAAATAGACTTAGAAGGAAAGTTCAACAATTAACTATAGATGTCTCAGAAATACAGGCCTTTAAGAAGGAATTAGACGATCTAAAAGAAGCATTTCGAAAATCAAAAGAAGACGAATGAATGAATGAAGAGCATATATATCTATTAAGTAACGAAGAAATTATGTTTTGAGCACACTTTAAAAATGAGCGTAACTAATTGAGTAATTCGAGTCATAGATTAGTCAACATGCCAAAAAAGGAACTAAAGGAAGATGCAATTTCCTTAATTTGTGCGGATTCATTTGATCCGGTATTGAAATGAAGGTCTGAGACGCTTTCTTATGGAAGTAACTAAAAAACAAAGTCTACTCAGTTACTTGTCATCTAACTTCTTTGCCCACAAAGGCGTTCCGCCTATGGAAAAACCATCCACAGCTGATAACTTACCTCGCCAGCATTCTGCAATGACCGTAGTAGTCGAAGATGCTGTGGGATAAAATACGACATTTTCTAGATAAATATATTTTGAACTATGCTCTCTCTTGTTTTGTTTCCTTTTCTCTTTGATAAATTGCTTATAATGTTCTTTATAGTCAGACATTAATTTTATCTCTAAGGTGTCATCAGTTATTAGTTCCTGATGGTCAAAAGTGGAATACATTAAGTCATAATATCTATTTGGACTGATCAGCGATCCTGTAACAATCAAACCATTTATACAAAGTTGTACGGCAGTTCCTATACCTGTTTCTTCTGCTTTCTTAACAAGATATTCTAGAATCTCATCTGATGACATTTCTGGTTATCTATATCCTATCTTGATATTCTTTTCTCTTTAAAATGTGTATCAGACTTTTACTTTAGAAAGATAAGGATACTAATGGTCTTAATAAGAGAGTGATAATATAATATTATGCATTGGTCTGGACATTCAAATATTCAAAAGCGCCGCAGAAGTAAAAAACTTAATGATAATAATAATAATAATGAATGTAGATCCATTCATAAAAAAGATACAGGACCCTTATGTTGATTGGGATAGTTTACGATAAGATGAATTGTTAGTGGGAACACAATTTAATAACAAGGGATTTCAATAATAATATAACAATAGTTAATGAGCAAATTCACAAAGCAGCAACGCCAAGAACTAAAGTCTATAGTCGCAAATGCAATGATAAGGCGTCTTGACGTATTTGAAACACAAAGATATATTCAAGATAGTTTGCACGTTACGATCAGTCCTGACTACGTTTATCATGTAAAAATGCAGCTAAAGAGAGATAGCGTCAAAGAACTCTCTTTGCTTGCAAAGGATAGAGATTATTATCTAAAAAACATGTTTTTTGATAGGGTTCACGAATTAGAAGCACAGCAGCAGGTGCTATGGGATATAGTCAAAGACAACAAAGACAGACCTGAGATACAGATAAAAGCGGTACATGAATTGCATGCTTTGACTATCAATTTGATTAATGGATTTCAGAACCTACCGGAGATCACCATGTTGCAGGTTCCTTCTCCTTATAGTGATAATGATAATCACAATCAATCCAATGAACCAGAATTAGATGACTCAAATGCAGTTTTCTAGATCTAGTACTATAATCTTTTATTTTCCTTCACTATATAGGAAATTGTGCCAACAGAAAGTATAACAAATGATATTACTTCTAAATCAGAATCAGAAGAAATAGAAAAAACAGCAGAAGAAGATGAAATAGATTCAACAGTAAAAAATATTATAAAATCGCAATCACCAGAAGAAACAAAACGACTAAGATTTCCATGCAGCTATTGCGGCCGCCGTTTTGAAACACTTAAAGAGGTAAAACGTCATATAATAAATGGACACACGCCTAGACATGCAGGATAGAGATGGAAAATCAAAATAAATTTTGATAGAATATATAATAAAAATAAGAAAGGAATGTGGAAAATTACCACTAACATAATTCTATTTTATGGATTTCTTAGTTCTCGCAATTACTTCAAACCCCATACTCCTTAATATCGTTATTTCCTGTAGATCCAATAAGATCTTTTATAGTAACTATACCTTTTATTATGTAATGTCAACAATAATTGATGATAATAAAATATGTTATGTGACAAATGTGGCAAAGATACAAAATACCTTGTAAGGGTTCTCTATGAACAGGACGTTGCGGATAGTGGTATGAGTAGCAGAGGTACTGAGCCCAGAACAGAACCCCTGCCAATAGATCAACAATGGTGTCTTAATTGTATTAATCAGCAGCAATAATGATCACCTAAAAAACTATTTTTTATAACTTTTCAATTTCCACAATGACGTTACTATTGTTAGTAACGAAATTATGAGAATTTAGTAGTCCTTGGATAAGGGTAATATTGTTGCCACAAGGAAACTCATAGGCTCAAAATGCATCTGCGTAGAATACACGATTTAGCAATTAACATCGTAACAATGGATTGGCCTGTATACGATGATGACGACATGGATTGATAGATTGATACTAGATAGATAACTACATATCTATCTTCATTCTATATGTGTTAATGAGTGTATAAACATTCACAAAATAGTATTGAACAAGCAGCGCCGACCTAAACGACTATAACGGGTCGGCAGTTGGTATGTTTCAAGCGACTCGCTTTATTATTATTATATTAGTTCAATGTTTATTTTATTATATTAGTGATTGGGTGAAAAATAGCATGGGTGCATTGTATAATGAGAAATGCGACAGCTGCGGTAAAGAAAGACCAGAATTTTTTGTACAAGTAAATAAAACTATTACCACTAGCGGTGGTGTTGGTTCACAATCGCAGTTTTGGTGTTTGGAATGTATTAGGGGGAAATCATTCGAGGGTAATGAGTGAGTGAGCAACTAGCTAAAAGTTATTTGTCAAGTTGGGATTTTCTTTCTTTAATCTCTCTGTTTTTTGTGCTATGGTTTGTTTTGCTGTTCGCTGCTGATTCTTCACGGTAGAACCAGATTTCGGGATCTCCCGTGATGGTTTAGTGAGTTTCCACTCAGTAGGACAAACCTCTTCCCAGCTTAAAATTGCCATGCAAAAATTAAATACGCTTATCAAGAGTGATATGTTTATGATAAGGATACAAGCTTTAGAGTGGGTTCAAGGTAGAATGCAGGATTTAATTCTCAATAATGTAACGAAAAACTGGCCGGTATACGATATAAAATAGACATTTTAAAGGCACACCTTAAGTGAGTAAAAAAATTTTCAGAAGTCATATTAATATAACTTGTATTTATTTTTGCAATGCTTTATCTTATAACAGGAGAATGGATAGAGGACCCAACTGTATCTCTGCAAGAATATGTTACACTATGGGAGCAAATGATTCGTCCAAGT
>JBJMFM010000058.1:0-4914 GCA_045808425.1 Nitrososphaeraceae archaeon
AAACGACCATTACTTTAGACCATATGGGTTAGGAGAATTAGATTCTTTTAGTAAAGTGTATCACCTTTTGGATCATGCGTTGTAAACAACCCGTATCCTGTAATATCACACCATGTGTGGTCTGAATATTGAGGCTTCAGCGTGACTACCAGGCTACTGGCTGATGAAATTATTTGACCATTTATCTCCGCACAAAGTTGTCCTTGAGGAAAAATATCTATATGTTTTTTCAAATAAGAAGCAGGCCACACCATTCCATAGGATGCCATATCTGCAAATGATACTTCCTGTAATTGAAGTATCTTATATATATCATCTATCCTAATATTCCTAATAATAACCTCAATGGAAGTTTCAGTGATGGTAAACGTTATACCAATGGGAGATCTGTAGTCATCTTCTTTATTCATCGAAATACAACTGAGCCATCTTGTCTTTGATTTACCATTACATTAAATCTATGTATTAGTTCTTAGAAATTCTCTCAATGCGTGTGCTTCCTCTCTGTAAGCACGAATTGTTTGTGTTTTTCCATCATGGCATTTCACTACGACTGTTACTATATTTACTTCCGCATCTGAAGCAAAAACTGGGGGATATACCTTTTCTATTTTACAATTGGAAGCGAGTAGTTTCTTTAATTCAGAGATAGGCCTGAACTCTTCTGACATGATGACAATGTCATTCATTTTTCAATAATAATAAGCATAGTTGTGCTGCAGACATCATACGTCTGACATCTCAAAAAAATGCTCCCAAAATGGTACACCTTTGATTCTTCCTTAAGACTACTGTATCGAACAACAAATGCTGCCCCTAAACTTCTTTATTTCTTATTTCGGGGTAACTGTGAAGCCCATATTAGGATAGTTGATCTATTGTTCTCTAGCAGTCTTCGAGCAATGAAGAACGCATACTGTAAAAAAGCATGCTGCCCCTCTATGCTTTTGGGTATAGACTTATTATCAAATATTTTTCTCATAGTAAATATCTGTGTCAAAACCCCAACTAGCATATATTGGAGCAGCCATATTAGAATATTCCATAACTTTTGGTACCAATGTGCTGACAACAATACGCAAATATCTCCGCCATACACCTAGTTGAGCTATTATTATTCCCACTATGTAGATTTAATATTTGATAGGTTATTAGTTCTGTTTAGAATAATATTAAACAAATCAGCAGCACTTATTATAAGTCATAAAATTTTATCCAGAACCAGATCAGACAGCCCTGTCCGTTTTCTTCCTTTAGTTTCTCCATACGTATTGGGAAATATCCTTTGCTTGCAGAAATATTATACAGTTGCACCAGTAACTAAAAATAATATTATTATTATTATTCCTGCGCAGCCAATAACAAATCCTGGATATGCAACCATCTTGTTCTTTGTAACTTCTGATGTGCCAGCTAATCCTGCACCTACAATTAGTACTATAGCTACAAGTTCATATGTCGTTATGATCTTTGAAGTTTCAGAAATATTGTTTAGAGTTTTTTCATATTCACTTTCTTCTATTTGTTCTTTATATTGTAGATTTGCCAATGAACCTTCAACTGATTTGTCAGCATGCAGAGTATCAATGTATGATCTGTATTTATGTAGATAATCATTGGCTTGTTTTTGAGTAATAGCATTTGAAGTATTGTTGTTATTTTGCAAGGTAATATTCACATTATCTATTTGAGACTGGAGTATTTTTTCTCCTAATTTTTGCTCCTCATAATCATTTAGCCAATCATTAGATTTAACTAAGTGTACAATGGCATGAGTATGCACATCATCTTTTTTTAGACCATATTCAGATGCAGTAATTGTAGAATAAACAACCAGAATCGACACAGCTATGACAAATAATGAGACAACTGAGAAAAACTTGGTAGGGCGATGAGGTTGTTGCTTGTGATTATTATTGTTGTGGGATGGATTTGACATGTCTCCAGTATTTATTCACATTTACTTCCTCTATAGGTAAGCTCAGGACATTTTCTTTTCAAATTTATCTGAAGTTATATTATGAATGATATATTATAGTTTATGCAGCTTGATTCTATAAAGTATATTTTACTTTATAGAAATTATTTGTATATTTTCATTAACATTTCATAAAGGAATACCATCATTATTATGCTCTTTCTGATAAATCAGATTCTCTTGATTTATTGGTTGGTTGATCCTGATAGAGCAGTTATAACTTAACTTATGATAAGATGAGGACAATATCTGGTCGTCGTGGACTACTGTATTATAGCAACCCACTATGTACGTCCACTCTTTTCCAAATTCCATCTGACCTATATCTGACTCAAATCTGACCGGCATTTGACGATTCATTTATAACAATGTTATAGTATAATTCTATATGTATGCCTGTGCCTATATGAAGATAATTAAAAGAAGAGTGGTACAGCAATGGCTGAGCGGGGAATCTCGCGATAAAATCGCTGCTGATAATAACATTAGTTCGGGCACAGTAACAAGTATAGTTGATAATTATAAGGCTTGACAATTTGGATTTTGGTTCATTTAGAGAATTGATGGCAGAAGCGAAAAAACAAGGACTAACTCCAAGCGAATTAGCTTCTCATACTAGATTATACAACTATTTTCGAAGCTCGGGGGCAAACGAGGAAAAAATAGAATCATTCATTACAAGAGTTAGTACAGCTGACATTTCCCCCCCGAAAATATATTCCATGTGTTAATCAATTATACGAGATCACAACAGGAGAATCAATTCCAGTTCACGAACTACCAGATTATATCGATAAAAAATTAGATGAGAAACAAAAAATCGAAGAAGAACTAAGATAGGCTGATGCTATGATGCAAAGCAAGAACGTAAGCATTCAAGCTATCAATGAACACATCAAGCTAAACGAAGACCTAAACAAGAATGGATTATCTTGAGCTCCCATTAATTTCTTGTATTGTTTCATACAATACTGTTTTAACTCATCCTCGTTAAGTAATGGCTCCACTTCTGTTTGCTGTTAAAGCCTCATGTTGTTCTTTTATTAACTTCAATACCTTTCTTTGTATTTCATATTCCATCTGCGCCGTTCCAATACTATGGAGAAATTTTGTTTCCTTTACTGCAAGTTTCAGGATTGTTTTACGTAATTTCGAGTCTTCTGCTACAGATATTGCTGAAGAATAAATTCCAACAAGTAACAAATACAACGATAATCCCGTAAATGAAGTTGTCGCAAGTCCAAATGGTGGATAAGGAGCAGAAATTAAGAGTTGTAGCTTTAGTAAAAGTAATCATGAATACCAGTTGCGATTATTTGCGAATAATTTTCGTCAGCCACATTTTTACACGATGCATGCCAGGAATAGTAAAATCCTTTGCAATGACAATAGGACAATTTAACTGATCTAGTAGAACTAAAAAATGCAAATTATTAAAGAAACTGAATTTCCCTATAGTGGCACCAGCAATTACTATGTCAGGCTGAGATGAATTAACAGCAGATAATATTAAATCAGCAGATTTTTCGCTATTCTGCTCGGTTCCCTCTGATAGATAAATTTCGTTAAACTCAACTCCAACTTGCTCAAGATACTCTTTTTGCTTGATATTGTGTGAGAGATCGTCTTCAGATCTCTGAATGTTATTTTTATTATTTTTATTATTATTACTATTGTCGTCATCATCGTCTTGTTTTTTATTTATTGATAGTACGCTTACATTGAATTTTCCGGAATGCTCAAGCCAGCTTGTAGCCTTTAGTACAACATCAGAATGATCTCCCCCATCATATAGAACTACCATCTTCTTTTTTTCTTCTACTTGCTGTGGAAAAGGTACTGCTATGTTCCTATTTGTTGGTTCAAATATACGCAGATCATCACCGGTTGTCCTAATAGCCAGTACATCACAGGTAACTAATGCTTGGAGCTTCTTGCTATTTCGTAATGTTTCAAAATCGGTGATCAATAGATCGATATTTTGTTCCTCAATAGTTGCTAATACAGCTTCAGTAGCATCATGTGATATTCTAACAAGGTAATGATTCAATATACCTTCCTTTTCTAACATTTTTTCTAATGGTTCAAATGACCTCCTAGCTGCTTCACCATATGCTACACCTGCAGAAAGTGGTGTTTGTTGTGGAACAGTTATTACCCTTAATACATTGACTTCTCCGTCATTCTCCTTGGCTACATTTATTGCGTATTTTATCAGTCTGTCAGGATTTTCTGGGGTATATGGAAGCAGAATCCTAAAGTGTTTTCTGCTGAGATCACCCTCACTTGTTATTATAGGAGCATAGTGATCAATTTCTCTCCTGAAAGTATAAAGACGGTATATTGCAAAGCCAACTGCTACCCATATGATAGTTATAAACCAGCTGAGAGGGTCTACTATCAGTAAATAAACAGCTAAGCCAAGGTTAAGAAATAGTCCTATTATTGGAATAACTGGAAACAGAGGTGTCTTGAATCCATATTTTAGCCTGTCACCATATATTCTACGTATACTGATCACAGCAATATTTACTTGGGTAAATAAAAGCAGAAAAATAACACCAGCTGCAATAGCTATTTGTGCAAGAGGAAGTGCATAAGCCAGTGCTGCCATAATGATACATGATATCAGAATTGCAATATGAGGCGTCTTATTCTTTGGATGTATTGAGCTTAGTTGGTGCGGCATATTATAATGTCTACCCATTGCAAATGCTACCCTCGCAGAAGAAAACGTAGTTGCATTAAGTGCTGCTAACGTAGAGATCATACCTCCGCCTAGTATGATAAAGGCCCCATATGGCAAGAACATTTCAGCAGCCTTCATTATCCCAAGTTCGCCATGATTGCCAATAAATTTCCATGATGGTGTTCCAGTTGGAAATATTGCTCCTATCGAAACAAAAGCAATAATACAGTACAATACAACTACTGCG
>JBJMFM010000059.1:0-3793 GCA_045808425.1 Nitrososphaeraceae archaeon
AACTTTGATACATAGAATAAACAAGATAATGTCATTGTGATATTGTAGTTAGTGGGCCTCATAGCATAACATTCCCAAGCATTAGCGCTCTAGAACTAGGAAAAGCATTGAATAGCATATCACACTATACCCAAAAGCATAGGGTTCCATATCTTATCAGATTATAGAATATTAGTCTTACAATCACAATTTCTCATGAACAATGCATCCACAGATAGTACTTGGGTGTCAGCGATAAAATCAATAAGGAGTGGCGGTAGTGATAACAGCACTATCAATTGCCAGTTTGCTTCAGATTATTTTACTTTAAGATATCTTTCGATAGCATAACATCAGTGGTTTGTTCCCACATTAATCCGGCAGCCTGCATTTTATCAGCTATACCTGCTTAAGTTCGTGATTGTAAAATATGAGATGTCTTGTTAAAGTCGAAATGGTTGTTTTCTATTTTTGAACCAGCGCTATCTTGTAAAATGGAGTCAATGGTTTCCCCCGATGAGTTCGGGACAGAATACAAATTTCTTAACTTCCATAAAGTAATGGTACAATGTTACGGGCATCTTAAATATCAATTATGTGCAATCAGCGCAATTAATGCAAAATGCTACAAAAGCATCAAGACCGCCATTATCATCAATAACAGGTCCTATTCTTCGCAAATCATTTAAGAAAGCTTTAGAGATGTTGGAAGATTCTCCAACAGAAGGTTTGTTTGAGTCTATGCGTGTCATATCTGGAGTGGCAACGGAACAAGAACTATTTTCAGATTATAAATTGTTTGAAAGTTCATTGCGTCAATTACTTGGTAACGAAACAGCTAATACAATCTTGACTTTTTTGCATGACGAATCAGTCAATGGCTCCTTCCGCAAATGAGGAATTCGGGGCAGCATATATTTATTTTTCAATCCAACTGTTAGGTTTTGTATCCATATTCCACCTCTTACTTTTCAAAAGGTTGTTTATGTATAAGATCCGATCTTCTGTTATCCCCCGATTTTGTAGATTAAGCATAGCCATCATAGATTTATTTTGGCTGAAACACAACTGCTTGACAGCAAATACTTGAGTGAATAATTTCTCCAATTCTTTTTTCAGACCACCTATGTTATTGTAGTCTAATGTCATTGAAAACAAAATGTACAATTTTGATCATCACAACATCTTAAATGACAAGATCATTGCATATGATATAAAAAAGACACCACTCAAGGGTGAGGATGTGGATATTGCAGTGTTTTGTTTATCATTAATGGGTGAGAATTGGCCTGACTATGTAACAGAGGCTAAAAGGTGTCTTAGAAGAAATGGAATGTTGATGATTGCAGAAACAACAAAATCCTTGGGGGCAAGGTTGTCCAATCTGAGAGATGAAATAAAAAAACAAGGGTTTGAAATATACTCAGATGAGGAAAGAGGAGACTTTACTTTTATAGAATCTAGGAAGTTATGACAAGATATTTAACCATCTCAAACAATAAGGAAAAGAGTCTACAGGATCCAGAGAGCCTCTAAGGATATCAGCAGATTCCATAAGTGGAATTTTAGGAATTCAAAGGTTATTTTTGATTATATAAAGTATAATTTACTGGTTTAATTTGTTCATTTTTTTCCTTCTTTTTTGCTTCAGGCGCCACTTTCCTACTTTTAATTAAATTTCTTGATTTTAACCATTTCTCTAGAAAAGTCCTGTAAAAAAGCATTTAGACTACGGCTAATGATATACACAGCATTGCGGATTTTCTCTGTAAATGGGACTAAGCTCAGTGAAATACGAGAGCACCAATTTCCATTAGAAAGAGAAATTCAAAGGTTAACCGAAGCAAATCTGGAAGATCTATTTGAACTTGATTTTGTAAAATCGGAATTTGAACTTCATGGCTTTAGAATAGACACTCTTGCATTTGATAATGAGTCCAAGGCCTTTGTTATAATAGAATACAAGAAAGATATTTCTCAGTAGTAGAACATACAAAGACTAGAATCTAGATGATGATATCCTATACACTAAAGATGTTATAAGATATAGAAAACAGACAAAATTAAGAAATATGTTTCATTTGTTTAAACCCCTATGAAAACTAGACTTAAGAGATTATTAAATGAAAAATACAGACTAATGCTGATTAACAAGATAGCTGGAAAATACAAACTCCCTTCGTGGTGGGTACAATCTGTAATAGTTGAATATTTTCCATGCCGAAGGTTATTAGAAAATGAATCCTTGTGGATTTTTGACTTTAGACTCGTTAATGACAAATTAATTAAACATTGCCTGAAAAACATGTAGTTATTCCAGAATATTATATAGTACAAAATATTAGGCCGGACGATTTCAGACAAAGACTTTTGCTTACAGCGTTTGGTTCTAGTCCTGTAGCAGAAATGGATGAAAAAGATCTGTACCCTGACGGGATATTGAATGATTCTTGTTTTCCTGTATTAGGAAATTCTATTGATATTTGGGATCCTAAACTGAATTTTCATACACATGCAGTGATATTAGATAATGGATCGTTGTACCAGTGGAAAATAGCTGAAATATATAACATCAGTGAAGCTTCGAGCTGGTTCAAATCCACTCTCTTTGATCTAGTACCATTATTCAACATATATCAGAAAATAATTCAATATAACAAGCCAGATATCTTGAAGAATCCAACTCAAGAACAAAGGGAAAAAGTACAGTCATATTATGAAGAATTAGAAGAGGTAAGAGAGCCATTAAGGCAAAAGATATGGGACTATCATATAGAGATCAAAAATAGTAAGAGAGATAACAAAAATGCGCCATCACCAATACCTAGGTTTACCATTCTAGATTCATTCAGATTTGATAATGGTGGGTATCAAATATATTCACCCATTGAATCGTTATTTTATCGTGCTGCATTACGAAATTGCAAACTCGCAAAAGTAGCTAGAGACGAAGTAATTAAAAATAGAGAAGATAATTCTATACTTAAAGAAATAGAATATTCGCTGATGACTATAATTTCAGCCGCATGTTGTTTGGAATCTTATATCAACATGATTATTCAAAAATATCCTAATACACCCTACACTAGCAATCTTGGTAACAGACAGCGATGGAAAGTAGTGGGTAACTTTTTGAATAATCGGGAGCAGTTTATAGACGACAAGCCGCCGCTGTCAGACTTTGCTAAAATTGTTAAATTAAGGAATGATGCGGTACATTATACTCGAAAATTTAAACCGCCGATAGGTGACCTTACTCCATTATACAACTCATATAGATATGAAAATGCCGAAATGGCTCTGAAAACAATAAATTCTATGATAGAACACCTTTGTGAGAACTCGAATATCCTATTGCCACGATGGCTATTGAAATTTCGTGGACAGTTTGGATATTGGGATGACGCTTTTTTAAGGTAATGCCCGTGGAATGGAAGATAGTTTCATGTAAGGTAACATCTTTTTAGTCGTGCATCCGTTTTCTGCAAATATAAAACCAATTGCCTACTAAGTTCAGATCCATCATCTTTTAATACACTTTAAAGTCTTGCCAAACCCCCTTGGGCCCATTTTAAAGTTGTCTTCTTTCCTACCAAATCCAATCAGAGCATCATTGGTAGTTATGAAATTGTCTTAAGAAATTCGGGGCAACACTTCTATTGAAAATTACAAGGATAACGGCCCTCATTTCTCTATTTTTATTACATCAATGCAATAGTCTAGGGTTTGCCTCAGAGATAGAGAATTATCTGTAGCAGTTGTAATTCTAATCTAGGTGTATACTTCTATTGGCACCATAGCAGAAGAAATTCTT
>JBJMFM010000060.1:0-17454 GCA_045808425.1 Nitrososphaeraceae archaeon
GTACAGCTGCAGCGACTATGATGCTATAGATTGCTGCTGTATACGTACCTATGAACTTGTTGAATTTCTGTTAATGTTCCATATAAAACGATAAAGCTAAGCATTCCCATTATTATACAGTTAAGCGTGAAAATGGAACACCCCATTAAAATCATGCATAGGAAATGGAACATTTGAGCTCGAACATGGAACACCAAGATCAAGAACAACAAGTTCAGTGGAGAAGAGACAAAGTACAAGAGCTTTGCAGCAAGGGATACAGCCAAAGAGAGATATCTCAAATACTGCAAGTTGGATTAGCTACTGTCAATAGAGACGTATCATATCTGAGAAATCAGGCTAAAACCAACATCAAAAGATACATTGATGAAAGACTGCATATGGCATTGGTAAGATATACACTGCAGAGGAAATAGAAAGAGCTAAACAATCACCTTCGTTTGAGCGAGAATACAATATAAAATACGTAGGTAGAATAGGGAACGTATTCCACACAAAGGATATTGAAGCAGCAATTGAGAAAGGCAGGAAATATGACCCTGATGCATTCAATCCATTTCACCTTGCTTCCAGATCCATGGGTATAGACCCTGCATATGGTAGCTCAGCTTTTGGTATTGTAGTGACTCAATGGGAAGATAATCACATACAGATATTGTATGCAGACGAGTACAGAAGACCAGATTATGATGAAATGCTATCTACAAGTATATGGCTTGATGAGTAAATACAATGTAGACAAAGTATACATTGATGGTGCTAATCCATCCTTTATCAGATCTCTAAAGCTGCAAATAGGTGAAGATGCAGATTATGATAAAGTGATTACTAGGTATAGATTAGAAAAGATGAGTGGTAATTGGAGTCAGGATATGAAAATTGTTCCTGTCAATTTCAATACAGAACACAAAGCTATGCTAGGACATTGCAAGATGATATTAGAAAACGATGGCGGTCGCGTGGCAATAAATCCAGATAGGTTTGGCAAACTGATTACTGCATTGCGAACTGCAGTAGATAATGATGGAACTCTAGATAAAGAGTCAATATCCTATAATGATATATTTGATGCTTTTAGGTTAGCATTGAAGTTTTATCACTTTGAAGAGAGTAGCAGTTAGAACACTCAGAGATGCTTTTTTTGACATGAGATATAGAAGAAGAAAATTTCAGTTAATATTTTATACTTACTAACTCAATAGTAGCTCTGATCGGTCTCTGACTATAGCATCATCATCAACGCCAGATAAATCAATCTCTAAAGCAACTGAGATATTATATGGTGTGGATAATGTAATTAATACAGAATTACAATTTTTCTCTAATTCAAAGAGCAGAATCGACACTTGTATGAACCATACACGACCGCTTTTGGCCATTTCACTTAAAGAAATATGGAAAGCTTTTACTAATGCTAAAAGTAGAGGTGTAAAATTAAGATATCTAACTGAAATTACTCATGATAATATTTCTTCTTGCAAAGAGCTTCTATCCATTGTTGATGAACTGCGACATTTAGATGGTGTTAAAGGAAGCTTTATGATAAGTGAATCACAATACCTTGCTCCTGTGGTTTTATTTGAGAATGAAAAGGTCGCTTCACAAATAGTATGCAGTACTGTAAAAGAAATTGTAGAATATCAGCAAAATGTGTTTGATAATCTTTGGAGTGAGGCCGTATCCGCAGAGCAGAGATTTAGAGAGATAGAAGAAGGAGTTGAACATCCAGAAACAAGAGTACTAAAAAATAAGGCTGAGATTTTTGGCTATCTGAAGTCTATTGCTGAAAATGCATACGAACAATCAACTTGTTGTTCAATTGGCGGAATGCAATTAGTCCACAACTATTTCCTTAATGAATACAAAAAGATAGTAGATAGGAGTAGAGGGAGAAAAAAAGAAAGCAAGGGAGTACGATGGATCACTTCCATAGATAAAGATAGCATAGATTTAGTTAAAATATTTCTAGATTCAGGAATGCAAGTAAGACATGTTAAAAATCTAATACACATAGATTTTGCTGTCGATAACAAAAACTTCAATGCTACTGTAGATAAGATGGAGGCAGGTAAATTAATGGAAAGTCTATTAATCAGCAATGAGTCTGCATATGTTAGTCACTACAATTCTGTTTTTGAAGAATTATGGAAAAATGGTATTGATGCTACAGAGAGAATAAAGGATATTGAAGCAGGAGTTGATTTGGCTGATATTGAAGTTATTCCAAGCTCAGCTAGAGCACAGGAGAGGTATTTGGATGTAGTAAGATCTGCAAAAGAGGAAATATTATGGATATTTCCTACTGTCAATGCTTTCATTCGTCAAGATAAGATAGGCGCAATACCATTAGCAAAAGAAGCAGCTAAAGAGAAGAATATAAGAGTTAGAATACTGATGCCTGCAAGCAAATTGATTGAACAAAAAGTTCATGAGTTGGGGGAGTATTGTCATGCTGCAAATATTATAGATATACGATACATTGTACAAATGTCAGAGACTAAAGCTACTATATTAGTAGTTGATAGAAAAGTGTCATTGGTAATGGAATTAAAAGATGATACTAAATCCACATTCTATGAGGCTATAGGACAATCAACCTATTCTAACAGCAAAGCAGGTGTTTTGTCTTATGTGGCAATATTCGAAAACCTATGGAAACAATCAGAATTATACGATCAACTAAAAGAAGCACATGAGCAAGTGAAGATGCATGATAAAATGCAAAAAGAGTTCATCAATATAGCAGCTCATGAGTTAAGAAATCCTATTCAGCCTATACTTAGTTTATCTGAAGTTGTTCTGTCTAATACTAAAGATATGGAACAAGCAAAATTATTGGAAGTTGTTACCAGGAATGCAAAGAGACTTCGGCGACTTACTGAAGATATACTAGATGTAACAAAGATAGAAAGTCAGTTATTAAATCTCAACAAAGAACAATTCAATATGAAGGATGTAATAACAAATGCTATAGATGATATAATGACAAACAAGGTCTCTTCTCTCCCGTCTAAAACTAATAATTATATAATAAAATTACCATACTATCAGACTCAGGATGTGTTTGTATATGCAGATAAAGGAAGAATAAGCCAAGTGGTTTCTAACCTCTTAGCTAATGCTGTCAAATTTACAAAAGCAGCTGAAGATAACATTATCATTATGATAAAAAAGGAAGGAGAAGGACCAAGACAAAATAATACTAATAATAACCAATACGTTATTGTCAGCATAAAAGACACAGGCATCGGAATAGACTCTGAAATATTGCCAAAGCTTTTTACAAAATTTGCTACCAAATCACAAACAGGGGGCACTGGGCTTGGATTATTCATATGCAAGGGTATTGTTGAAGCTCATGGTGGAAGGATATGGGCAGAGAATAATGCTAATGGTAAAGGAGCAAAATTTTCATTTAGTTTGCCAATCAACAACTAGCAATAACGCTGCTACCACCATATGTCCTAATTATTAAGGTAACCGTCTTGTTCTAATTTGTCTGCATGAGCTGCAATATATCTCCATAGAATGTCAGCTTTATCAGATTGAAAGTCCCATGGAGCAACTAATACTAAATCATGATCTCTTATCCACATTCTTCGCTTAATCTTTCCACGGATACGGCAAGTTCGTACCTTTCCATCTGTACATTTTACAATGATATTATCCCCTCCTACCAGTTTAACTACACGGCCTAACAGCTCGCCCTTTTGGGGCATTACCAATTCTTTTAATGCTGATTCATTTAGTACTTTTCTTTTGCCTATTTCCCATATTCACCATAAAATATAGACTAAATGAACTTATTTATACTTGATATGTATTTGTTAGTGTCAATAACCAGTAAAAAACAATACACATTGATATCATGTTCGTTTGGTGGGCGATGTAATAGAATTAGTAATTCAATCGTCAGCCAAAGACATTTGCTTAATAATCAGATCTTATATAACAGTCTGCACATACTATGTCATCATCAGAAAATACTAGTCTCGAAAAGAAAGCAGTGCTAGTACAAGTCAACCTTTATAAACAGATGCGAGAACAGCTGCTTGCTAAGCTAAAGATATATCAGCTGCAAAATAAAGTGAAACTTGCAAAAATAATTTCTGAATCTATCTGCCATCAACTAGACTAATACCATTGATTGGAAGACGAACAGTCGAAATTGCTTTATACAATAAGTCAAATTTGAAGTGCAGATACGGTGCTAGTGCCATTACTGCGAGGAGTATTAGTAGCATGGGATTCATAAATTGATTTTACCACTATCTTGGTAGTAACCTGGCGCTTTATCCTTTTCACATTGAACCTTCTACAAAGGAGGAAAAATTGCTATCAATCCAGACAGATTTGATAAACTCATTACTTCATTAAGAACTGCAGTTGATAATGAAGGTGTATTAGATAAAGAAGCAATATCCTATAATGATATATTTGATGCATTTAGGTTGGCACTAAAGTTTTATCACTTTCAAGAGAGTGACGATTAGGATTCTATAGAACATATACTACAAAAGCTTCCAGAAGGCCTTTTTAAAGATAGAATCCCTTTCTGAATTAATTTCTCGAATTTTTAAATACATATGATCACCCAGCTTTTCGAGGGATTATTATTACAACCCCTTTGCTCTGTCCTAAGCGCGAAAAGGTCCGCCGAATGAAAAAATGGTCTACTATCACCATTGCTTGCAAAGCTCATAGAACATGGCGTGTCCTCTTCGTTGCTTTCCAATATGCTCTATCCTTGTTTTGCTTGCTAGATAATAGTTTCCCACAGCCATCTAAAAAGCTGACCGCAAAAAGGTTGGCAAACTCAAATATCAATATCAATACAATGGAAGGAGATATTTGAGCTCCAATCACCGCTGTTTTCTCTACTACGTGGAAGAAAGATCTTAAAAGCTAAAATACTTTGATATAGAATGAATTGGCACGAATCATACTAGCCTTTTAAAAACAACTACATTGCTTATGATTTTAGTTTTTGTTTCATCCATAATTACAACTATAGTTTCGGTATCTGCACAATCTTACATGGTTGTTGCAAAAAAGATAGATGAAAAGGGAACAGAAGGATCAGCGTCAACGTTATCACGCAGAAACATTGATGGTAATCTCAAAGATAAGTTCGCTAGTGGCGATAATAATAGTAGTAATCATTCTAAAGGTCTGCTGCCATCATGCCCTGACGGCTCCGAGCTTATAAAAGGTAAATGCGTTTGTCCTGATGGTTCGTCTCCTAAGAATAGTAAATGCTCAATCCAACCAAATCCAAAACCAATAAAATGTCCCGATGACTCATCAATGGTTGACGGCAAATGCCTGTGTCCAGATGGTTCAGAGATATCGAAGGAAAAATGCGTTTGTCTTGATGATGGTTCTTCACCAATTAACGGTAAATGTCCAAAACCTTCTCCACCTGGCTCGCTGACATTTTTAAGTGTTGTCAAGAAGGTCACAAGTAATGATGGTAGTTCTGGTACCAAGAAACCATCAGACTTTACCATTACTGTTACAGGCAATGATCCATCACCTAGTTCATTTTCTGGTTCTCCTAGTGGTACCTCTGTTACATTAAGGCCCGGCACTTACAAAGTTACTGAAGATGACAATATTCCAGGCTATACTACTAGCTATTCTTCAGAGTGCTCTGGCACCGCTAAGGGTGGTCGTATACAATGTACTATAACTAATGAATACCACTCAACTCCGACAACTGCAAATCTTGTAGTTACTGAAAAGGTCATCAACAATGGTATAGGCAATAAAAAACCATCAGACTTTACCATTACTGTTACAGGCAATGATCCATCACCTAGTTCATTTTCTGGTTCTTCAAGCGGTACCTCTGTTACACTAAGGCCAGGTAGCTATAAGGTCACCGAAACTGAACGACCCTCAGGCTATACTACTAGATACTCTTCAGGCTGCTCTGGCACGTTAGATGCCGGCCAGACCGAGGATTGCACTATAACAAATGAGGCCAATAAATCGCCCGAACCGAAACCTCTTGTTACCAGCATTAGAGGATTTTCAGGTCCTTTGGGTCTTGTCTATGACTCCAACAACAAATATGTTTATGTAACTAACTATGGTGACAGTAGCAGTAGTAGTAATAATGAAGCTGCAGACGCAGACAAAGTGTCTATAATAGATACTTCTACAGACAAGGTTATTGACACTGTTTCAGTCGGCAAGAAGCCTCTGGCAATAACATATAATCCTAATAATAATCATGTGTACGTAGCTAATACATTTTCAGACACGGTATCAGTTATAGACACATTGAGGAATAACAATATTATTTCAAATATAGCTGTTGGTCATTTTCCTGGTAACAGTTCTAGCGGTATTGCATATAACTCCAATAATGACAACATCCATGTAGCCAACATAGGTTCAGACAGCGTATCTGAAATAGATGGTTCAACAAATGCTGTGACAAGCACTATCAAACAGCTTTTCAATCCCGCTGGCATAGCATATGATCCTGTTAATGGTTATGTATACGTAGCAAACAAGGAATCAAATACCGTATCAGTTATAGACACATTGGGGAATAACAAGGTGATTGCAACCATACCAGTAGGTACATCTCCTTCTGCAATTATATTCGATTCTGATAATGGTCATGTATACGTAGCTAATACTGGATCTGATAATTCCAGAGACACCATATCTGTAATAGATACTTCAATAAATAGGGTGATTGCAACTATACCAGTTAGTAACGGACCTAATGGAATTACTCTTGACTCTAGCAGCGGGAAGATATATGTGAGTAATACCTTCTCAAATAATATATCTGTAATAGACGACTCCAAAAACAAGGTCATTACAACTATACCAGTAGGTATCAATCCTTATGGCATTGTTTATAATCCTTCAAACCATCACATATACGTAGCCAATCATGGTTCCAATACCATCTCCGTTATAAGTCCTTGATATAACAACAAACAAGAAGAGCAGATAAATATCCTCTGTCTTTTCTTTTGGTAAATATCCATACTAACAGTGGCAAACCTAGCGGTCAGCTCTAAAGGCTACAAATGAGCAATGTTAGCATATGACAGCAGAAGACAATTGATGGAACACTAGATAAAGAATCTACATCATATAATGATATATTTGATGCTTTTAGATTGGCATTAAAGTTCTATCATTTTGAAGACAGTAGCAGTGAATAGTATTAATTGATAAAGAAGGCTCTCACTAAATAATTGATAGTCGCATGAAATAGAATATCCTTCTTTTATCAGGGTACTAGTCGATGACATTGGTATTAACAATAATTATAAAGATCATCAACTTATCAGCTTTATTTCAAATAAAACAAGATAAATTCTCATTCAACTGCTTTTATGTACAATAGGTCTTGTTTACTTTCGAATCTCCAGAAGTCGATGATGCTCCGATTTAGAGCGTGTTTTATATCGCCTATAGCGAATTGACCTCAAATGAGCTAAGGCATTAATCAATCAGTCAATCAACATAAACTAAACTTCGCATGAGAAAAGCAGGACAGAACTTTTAAGCTTTTGCATAAAAACCTGACCTTCTCTCGTATATCTGTCCATTTTGCATTGCTTTTTTGAGATAATTTCGTGCCTCATCTTCTGTAAACTTACCTGTTTTTGCAAGTTCACTGATGAAATTCTTTTCCTCTACATCATTTCTATCTTGACCTGACAGCGCAGTGAAAATTTCAATAAACATCTTCAACTTCGAGACTTCACTATGAGGTTTACCATGAAGAACACCAAGATCTACTCTGCCTGTATTGACATCTACACCTGCAGTTTCTAGCATTCTCTGTACTAGATAGATTGCACGTTCCGCATCTTCTGATTCTACTCTGTCTCTTAATAATATTTTTGCGCGTGCTGTGGCTAACCTTATTAGACCTTCAAGCTGTCTAGGAGTAACAGTAATCATTCCATCCGATTCAACATTTCTCATTTTCATATAATAATTTCTAATTATATTGATTGCGTCTGTAGTTAATCCTGGTTCAATCTGCTTTGAAAATGCAAGATATTTGCTGAACAGATCAATATCAATAGCAGGTTGTGCAGCATGATCTGCATCTTGATGAATTTCCAAAATATGACTTGCAACACGACTATCCTTCTCTTTTTCTGGAGTATCTCTAATCACATACACAAGGTCGAATCTAGTTAAAAGTGGAATCGGCAGATTGACATTCTCCGTTATATTCTTAAACGGATCGTATTTGCCGTACATTGGATTTGCTGCAGATAAAATAGAAGTCCTCGCATTTAGAGTCGCAACTATACCTCCTTTTGCAACTGAACATGTCTGTTGCTCCATCACTTCATGAAGTGCAGAGCGGTCTTCTGCTTTTATCTTGTCAAATTCATCAATGCATACTAACCCTTGATCACCTAGCACTACAGCTCCCGCCTCAAGCATCATGATTCCGGATTTGTCCCGAATTACAGCAGCAGTTAAACCCGCTGCAGTTGAACCTCTACCAGAAGTATATAGGCCTCTTGGAGCAACTTTGGCAGCAAACTTTAGCATTTCAGATTTGGCAGTACCTGGATCACCAACCAAAAGAACGTTGATATCGCCTCTACGAGTAGATCCATCATCCAGTTTTTTTGTTACCGAACCTACGATCAATAGCAGTATTGCCTCTTTTATTACTTCATGACCATAAACATGCGGAGCAAAAGAAGCAATTATCTTATCATATGCATCGGATTTATTTGCAATAGCAAGAATTTGTTTTTCATTCTCAGTGCTTATAGCTATTCTTTCAATAGTTCTGGTATCCTTAGTACCTGCATGTCCACCGAGATACTCAATATTATTTCCTTCCATTCTTAGTTTGAAAAGGCTGGTTTTTACTTGTGGAGAAAGCTGTTCTTGCTCTATTCTCACTATTCCAGTCAACATTATTCTATCACCCGGACGACACCGATCCACAAGATCTGCCATTACGGTAACTTCTACGTAGTGTGGAAGCTGACCTGCAGGTAGGTCTTCAGGAAGCTCTTGAAGTCTCACCATTTGAAAGTCTGTAAAAATGCTATTATCAGGATCCATTTCAAGATCTTTTTCTGAACAATTAAGGCATTTAGAGGGTTTTTTCAATACTAATCCTTTTAGCTGAGCTTCGTTGATTGTATTACAGTTAAGGCATCGGTATCCTATTTTTTTAGCAAGTGGTTTTACTTCAGATGACCTAACGACCATACCGGAAACTCCAATGAGTTTATCGATTACCTCTGCGTTGATATCACGCAATCCCTTTTGTACAGTATAATTTCCTATCCTAACTTTGATTTTATCTTGTATTTCTTGTGCATAATCAGGATGAATTTCATTTAAAATGTATAATACTGCTGCATTAAAAGCCTCTAACATATCATCAGGATTATGTGTAATTTGCTTAGCAAGGTCTGGCCTGAAGGTATCGAAATCAATATAGTCTACTACAAGTGAGCTAGAATTATCTGCCATCATATGGTTAATTCTATTAAAATACTTGTAATTTCCTTCCCTATCCTTAAATGCACGTAAAAATCTTTCCAGATCGTTTACTAATGCAGCTGTAGTCTGTTCTTGTTGCTCAGCCAAACTTCTTTAACACCCTTTGCTTGAATTCCGACGAATAACTATGAATTGAAAGATAAAGTTCTTTTTCTTCAACTGAGAGTTTTGCTTCCAGTTCTGCAGAAAGTGGAGAAGCAGCTGCCAGTTTTACAATCTTCTCAAGACGCGAAGTCACAAATGAAATTAAAGAAATCATCATGCTCTCTCTTTCTCTCTCATTCAATCCTTCAATATAATCATGGACTCTAGTATAAAAATCAGGATCTAGGCCAGATAGATCATGTGGTTTGGATATTCTCTCACGATTGAAAGCCCTTGAAATATATGTAGAAGTACCATCTTCTTGAATTTCAAGGATATCTTGCTTAGCCAATATTTTTGCCACCCATCGCGCGATAGATGATATATCGCCCTCTTTAGCATCAATCCATACATCCTCTACTGATATCTTTATATTTCGTGTGTATGTTACTCGGACATCTTGCAATAGATATTCTAAAAAGTAAGCATTCTGGATAGTGTCAATTTTACGATAAAACTCAGAAATAGCAGCAGCCATTGTGTTATATTCATAATATAATCTTCAATAGTTATATCTTTTGTCAAGATAGCTTTTATTAAGCTAAATAAGAGAATTTTTTAGTTAGGGAAATAATAACGCCTCTTTGTGGGCTTGTACTTATTGGATTTTTAACATGAGAGCACAGCGTGGTATTTGACGTTAATTAATTAGTTATTATTTATTCATAATCTAGTTCAATAGTTATTACTGGTATTATATCATTTAGATTTGTATACAAAATAATGGTGCGCATAATTTATTAATTTCTTCTCTAGTTTGTCTTTTTCTATTCTGATTTAATCTTTAGGAAATGAAAAAAAAGTCCTGATAATTATTGTAAAATTGTTATTAGAAGTATTGGATATTTATTTTACCATGAGTCAATCTCATAATGATGAAATAACAGATCCTTCTATTAGAAGGCTTTTTGAGGGAAAGAATTTCGTTTTTGTGTCTACATTAATGAATGATGGCTACCCTCATACCACACCAACGTGGGTAGATATTGAAAACGGCAATATTCTTATAAATACTGCAATAGGAAGAGTAAAGCAAAAGAATGTATCGAGAGATCCAAGGTTATCTCTAGCAGTTACAGACCAAGGTAATCCATATGATATGGTTACTATAAGAGGAAAGGTAATCGAACAGATAAAGGGAGATGCTGCTGAAAAACACATAGACAAGTTAGCAAAAAAGTACCTTGGTAAAGACAAATATCCTAATAGAACATCAGAAGAGAAGAGAGTTATACTAAAGATAAAGCCTGAAAGAATATTTCATATGAAATAGGATGTTGAGATTTGCAGTGGAAATGAATAGCATATAACTTCTATTTCGCCTAGAAGTTTGAAGCCAGAGAAGATAGATGATGATGACCATAGTAATAATGTAGAGTTTGGTTGCTACACATATATCAAGATGGTTTCAAGGTGTAAATACATTCTAAATATAGTCACCTGAAAATACATATTGAAAGATAAAAATCTGATTTTAAATTTTCTCCAATGGGAGATTACATTAATCGTATCAAAGATGTAGCGGCTACAATAAGGCTATACTACATAGAGAATCAGACATCCAGCAAGAAAAAATATGGAAGTTGGTCACAGAGGAATTAGCAAAGAGTGACTATACAATTGCTGCTGATGATAATCGCTCTCCTTATGAATGGGTAATGAATATATATATATATACGGCTGGCTGGAACTAAAGCGTTATCCTTAAATGTAGCAGCGGAGGAGTTACGTAACTGCTACTGCTATAACAACACAGTATGCCTAATCACCTTTTCCTCTAGGCTTAAATTCCAGTTCTACTCCACATTTGTCATTATAATCAAAAGTAAATGATTCATTTGACATGATAGGAAAGCTAGTCAATTCATTATTATTGTTAGCGCTACATTGAGACAGTTATTATCAATTGGTATTTTGGTCTTATCAAAATAAGTTGCGCACCGATAACATTTATCACATAAAATGAATATTGGTGGTGATGACGACAGAAACCTACCACGTGTTTTAGCAATTAAGTGCTGAGTCATAATTAATTAAAGATGTTCCTTCTTTTGACATTCGTTGCAAAATTTGCCAATAATGGCATATAAATCGATCGTATAGATTTCATGTGATTCATACATTTGAATATGCTACTATATATCACCACTACAATATCTGCAGCATATGACGTTCAGCAGCAGTAGTAGTAGCATTAGCATTAATCATCTCTTATACTGTAGTATTTTTTCTACCCATTTTTTTCCATTATCTGTTGCTATCCATTTATTGCCACCATCGGTATTCTTGTAGATCCAATTTATTCCAATCATGTAATCTATCCAAACGGCTACCAATTCCAAATTATTATCAAAATCATCCATCGCTATCTCCTCATTACTTTTACCTTCTTGAGTTAAACATACCAAAATATGAGCTGCAGTCATTAATGCAGATTCATGGCTACGTTGTCCTTTTTTTGTATTATCAATGTCTGCAGCTGATGTCAGTTTTGATTCACCATGATGATATTACTTTTGTGTCATATTATATAAAGAGAGGTATTAAGCGGTATTGAAGGGTATTAAATGACTTTATATCAATATAGCAATGCACATATAGTTGCAATATACAACATTGAGAAGCAGCTATTGCTATGTACTCGTATGCTGTAAAAAATTGGCAAGTAGTGTGTTGATATTTTTAGAAGTATAGAGAAAGATTGATGCGTGGTGATGATTTTGAATGATATTTTTAAGATGTTGTCTTTTCAAAGCTAAGCGGTTGAGCTTTTAGTTATTTATAATAGTTCAGAACTTTTTATACAATATGGCATTCAGATTTATTGTACTTTCTTAGGCTATTCACATATACCTCTATAATATCAGAATTGCCGCACTTATTACAGTTGTCCACAAGCCATCTTTGTTTCCTTGTGCAGATTGAGTAATATTTTGAGTTTTGTAAATCTTTCCTGAAAGTTTCCATTGTTCCTCTCTTTGATTCCAAGTAAGACTGGGATCGTTTGGCAAACCTAGTGTTGTAGCAAGCATTTCCATAGCCATATCTTCGGCATAATCTCCAGCTTTTTGTGCTGTTTCTCCGGTTGAATGATGCTCAGATAGATATCCATATTGTGTATTGTCCGCAGGGCTTGCTAGGCCTACAGATGCAGCAATCAACCTATTTGGTTCGTTAGTGGAGGAACGGGCTAAAACAGTAAAAACAATTTGTCCGGACATTAAATGCTTTCTGCCTTCTTGTCGGGAAACTATTTTACATTGAGATGGTTTTATACTTGATACAGAAACCAAATTCAGATCGGCTATCTCTGCTTCGCGTAAAGCTAATTCGAAGCTTGTAAGATAGTCTTTATGCAAGCCTTTGCCTTTTGTCAAAAACATTATTTTTGGAACATATAGTATTGGATTTGAAAGTGTTGTAATATTCTCTATTGTTGTCGTCAATGCCTTGTATTGTCCTTCCATCATCGTTATTCTGTTATTATGTGATACATAATATTATAATAGTACAATAAGTCTCCGAAGTTTTACACTTTAAGATATGATATGACTTGACTTCTCAAGACCCAGCACGTATCGACTTTAATAACAAGAACATATGGCGGTAGATTTAAAATAGTCGTATATTTAAGGTATTATCTTCGAGGTACTGGGCTTGGGCTTAAAACAGAGTAATACTACATCTATGTTGGCAGTTGAAGATGAGCAAATATTGTTAATTTATTAATCAATTATTAGAAGCATATAGATTCAAAGTATGTTAATTTACAGATATCAAATTACTGTGGATTTTTTTATTAAATGATGCACAAACTCAGGCATACTGTATATTTATGTAATTTTTTATCTAGTATTGTGACAAGTTAAGTCAAAAAATGTTTTGTTAAATGAATATCAAACTGATATGATCATGGAATGATTAGAAGAGATACGGTTTATGATAAAAACAATAGATCTACAATCTTTAAGAATTTTGTGAGGCTATAGCAATTAATGATTATGTATGCAAAAACAAACTCTAACCCAAAAACTATGGTGAGGAGATCAAAATGACATCTTCTCCAAAGTGTAAGGGGTTATCAATTACAGCATTGGTTATTTCAGTAGTACTAGTCTCAGCTAGTATTATGTTAGCAACAATGGCAAGTGATTCATTTGCTCAGGCGGGAGGTAGTAGCCTAAATTGCCAATCTATAGCTTCGACAATAGGAGGAATAGTTGTTCCTAATCCAAGTAAGATATGTGATGTACTTATACCTAGACAGGCTCCTGCAATAATTGGTCCTGGCAATATGAATATGAACAAATTTTCGACAATAAATTCCATAGTAGAAGTTGCATCAGTATCTGATTTGATGACCAAATCAAGTGGTGCTGCTGGTGGTCGTGCTGGTGGTGGCAGCACTGCTGCAGGAGGAGCATCTTCAGCAAGTAGCAATACAAATCCTCAGAAGGTATTTGTTATGGGAGAATTCTCATTACTTGACCCACAGCTAGTAACAATGGTTAAAGCAGCAGTTGGCTATAATTGGACTATTGCTGCAGTTCATAACCACATGGTACTAGAGAAACCAAAAATGATGTTCGTACACTGGTCTGCTCAAGGAGATCTAAATACAATAACAAATCAAATAAAGAATGTATTATTAATGGTCAGTAAAGTACCAAGTAGTGATAGTAATGGTTGATGGTATATAGCATATTATAGAATATAAAATTCAAGGCTTGGTCATCTTTATTTTTTAATCTTTATTTTTGAGTTTCAATAGTGATTTCGTGTTTCTGATATCTAGATCTTAAAATAGCATTAATACCGCTTCGTTGCGAATATATGATATGATTAATTTAACTATGGCAAGTAATTCATCTCGTTCCCAGACCTAGCTATAGTAGTATGGACTAAGCCGCGTAGTTCTTCTTTTTTAGCAGAAATAACTACAGAATTCAGAGCTTGCCTGAATAACGTAATGAGAATAAACAGCTTCTTTATTTAGTGTTCCATCATTATCGATACTAGGAGGCCGGTTAGGTTAACAGAACCTTTTATTAACAATCATTTGTTCAATGATATATAAAAATACTATTGTCTCATACAAAGTATTATTAGTACGTTAAGCTAGCTATATCATACTTATATGTCTAGACGTTCAAACAAATCAGTAGCTGAAATATTTTCACAAAAAACTAACGTGTCGCCCTTAGGAAACGAGTATGATAAGCATTTAGCGCTACTAAATAGGAAAATAACTCTAAATTCATTGACAATATGTGATTATGTGATAGCAATGAAAAGAGAGATTAATCTGAGGCTCAGTTACAAGAGAAGCACAATTGCGATGCAACTGAAGGTTTTAATACACACAGGTTTTGTGAACTAGTATTAAGAGACAGGAGTAGATTATCAGACGAATTTAGCAGAGTTATCAAGAGCAGTTGGAATAGAAAAGAAGTTTATTGATATGACTAGAGATGATGTTCTTTGCTACCTAGATAAATATCGCAAGTCGGAAAATGAAGAGCCACTACATAAATGGATAGGCACTTACGATATAAGACGTGTAATATTATGTCGATTTTTTAAATGGCTACATTATCCCGAAGTCGAAGACCCAAAGAGAAGAAGTGAATTATCAGCATTAGAGAAGAAGCCTGCATGTATAATGGGTATTAACCAGCTAAAGCGCAAAGAGACTAGCTGTTACAAACCTTCAGATTTATGGTCCCAGGAAGATGACTTAGTTTTCTTAAAATGGATTACAAACAAGCGTGATAGGTGTTATCACACCATGTCAAGGGACTTGTCAGCACGACCCCATGAAATATTGAATCTAAAAATAAGAGATATCGTATTCAAGACCGCAGGCAATAAGCAATATGCGGAAGTATTAGTTAATGGTAAGACTGGCAGTAGACATATCCTATTAATCCAATCGATACCTTACGTTAAGGATTGGTTGTCAAATCACCCTTCTAGAAACAATCCAAACTCTCCTCTTTTTGTAGGTCTAGGTAGAAATTCCATGGGAAAGCAGCTTAGTGTCAACGGCTTGTATGATAACTACAGATATTATAAAGAAAAGTTCTTTCCAAAGCTATTAGAAGACAACACAATTCCAAATGAAGATAAAGAAAAGATTAAGAGTCTTCTTGCTAAGCCATTTAATCCATATATACGCCGTCATAGTGCCTTGACAGAAAAATCAACCAAGCTAAAATCCAGTACACTTGAACAGCACGCCGGGTGGGTTCCAGGGTCTACCATGCAAAAACGCTATGTCCACTATTTTGGTAATGAATCAAGTGTCGATATCCTAGAAGTATATGGTATGAAGGTCAGTGATAGTATTCCAATTAACACTCTCAATCCAAAGATATGTCCTAACTGCAATGAAGGTAATACCCAAGATGCCAAATTCTGCAGCAAATGCAAAATGATAATGAGTTTTGATGGATACCAAGACGTGCTGCAAGAGCAGCAAGATAAAGATAAAGACTTGCAATCAGTTAAAGAGCGAATGGCTAGCATAGAAAATCTTCTTGTTGCAATTCAACCATTGCTGCAAAATTTAAAGCCTGAAATGCTAAGCAAAATGCAGCTATTAAGAATGAATAAATGAATATAGGGTTTCAACTGAATGTAGGTATACGCAAGAAGGACGTGAACAAAAGACCTTCTCTACATAGGTTGCATGGTGATTACTTTTCAATGAATAATGGGTACAGCCATAGCTACCCTCCTCTTTATGCAGCACATCAATTTTGCGTAAAAAGCGCAGGTGATTAGTAATTGTATCAGTAGAAGGTTTTTTCAATCCTAAAAGTTTGCAGCGATAGTATATTTTTTCTTGGAGGTCTATATACCTTAACTGAGACTCATCCTCTAGTGCCAGTATTATTATAGAATCTATCTCATATCTTGGATTACGCCCTACATATCGCAAGAGACTTGGGTTTTACTTTAGGTGATGTTTGCTAAATACATATCAATGTTGACAAAAGAACAGAAAGTTATCATGGGCGTATCTATGCCCAGGGCTTTAGAAGAGCAAATAGACCAGAAACGGGGCGACATTCCGAGAAGCAAATACATTTCCAGGATTTTAGAACAACAAGTTGTTCATGAAAACAAAATAGTGAACCAGCAGAATATGTCTAGGCCTCTACCAGGACAAAGTTCTGCTGATTCTGTACCAATCACAACACATTAGGAGTTGATGCTGCAAATGGACAATCATAATTATACATCAGATGTATCTAAAGGTTCGTGTCCGCCAATATGCTACAGTATTGGCTGTGATAATCCTGCTACTATAACTGTGAAAATACCACTCAATCAATTTGTGTGTTGTCTAATTCATGTTTGTGACAGCTGCTTGCCAAAGTATCCAATTGCAGATGATATCAATCGATGTGATAGGCCACATCATCCGCAAGACAATGAGGAGCGGAAACAATGAGCACATTGGGTTTTGTCAAAGGCGTACCAGCTGAGATGAGCGGAATTGTCATAGATGGTAGAGTAGGGCACATAGAAAGCAATCGCATGTCGCTGCAGAACATTAATCATCAATTTAGGATAGTGACAGTTTTGATGACAGTTACATTTCCCACTCTACTATTGTTGGCAGCTAAATCAGAGGATGATATTCTGCAATGAGCAAGCTGTTGGGCGCAATGAAGCTTAGAATGAAAGAAATTGTCTTAGTAGAAGATAGGCCATTCTCCTATCTTGACTTTGCAGAGTTTGAAGTAGGTGGGCAACCATACAAAATGAGTCATGGCA
>JBJMFM010000061.1:0-20268 GCA_045808425.1 Nitrososphaeraceae archaeon
ATTACTGCATGTCTATACGCATGATGCAACTTGAACATAACAATATTTGTTGGTCTGTACTGTCTATGGTCTTGGCAAGCCATTCGACTGCGTAAAAGAGAAAAATTTGATTCGTTTTCCTCCACGTTATATAATCTCTGAATTATTGCCGTTGCGTAACTAAGTTAACCGACCAGCTACTATGATCCGTGGGTGGTAAAATTGAGTCAAATTTGTTGCACATTCCACCGAACCCGGACCGATGTTGCCTAATATTTACTAATGTAAAACGTATGTAAATGTGGTATGATGCTGATATCGCCGTTTGTTGTTTTCGCTCAAGCTCTTGTAGTCTTGTAGATAGGGCCAGAAGCTGGTCGGATAAGTGTGCTATAGCATCGTCTTTTACTTTGTCTCTTTCTCGTAGTGAGCTATTGAGATCCTCTAGTCCTTGTACCTTGCTTTGAATATCTGCACCTTGTCTTTCTAGTTGGTGAATGTTAAGGAACGTCAAATACGGCTCAATTTTTTTAAATAATTCTGCTTTCTCCGATTCCTTTTTGCCAGTACGTAGACCCAGAGTGTCCGATGAACCATTCAGAATAATCGGAATAACCTAGGTCAGATATAGTAGTCTTTGCAAAGCGCCTGAATGAATGAAGCGTTATCTCCCTACGTCTATCATTACTTCCATCTTCTCTACTACCTCTATTCATGCAATCCAATGTCTTACCAAAAGAGTTACAAAGATCCCTATGTAGATTAACTAGAGCAGGAGTTCTTGCGGTTTGGTACTGCAAATACTAGATCACATAATTCAAATCCTTAATGCGAATAGATAATGCTTCAGTAGCACGCATTCTCGCTGCAGCCAACAACATTACATAGGTTTTTAGCCTAACATCTGAGCATGCGTTTAAAATATCAATTATATCTTCCTTTGATAAGGCTTCCTTATTTTTCCGAACTATCCTTGGTAGCTTTACTTTTAACTTGAATTTTCTCGGACTTATCTCTATGTCAAAATATTCAAAAAAGTTCTTTACAGTTACAACACGGTTTTTTAATGTAAGAGTGGAGATATTGTAAGAGCTTTGCAAATATCCACTGTATTTGCTTAGGATGTCATAAGGATCTAGGACACCTTGCTTAATTTGAGCAAAGATCATTTGCATTTAAAGTGCCGCCAAATTCACTTTTTATGAAGGCATTAAAACTGTTTAATCTTGTAAGATATTCGTACGCTGTACGCTTGCTCATTATCCTTATGCTTTTGATGTAATCATCAATCATACTGTTGCTCTTAATATTGCCATATCCATAGGCTGAAGAAGCTCTCTCTTTTTGATTAGTGGTTGTTTTTGCAGTAGTTGTCAACTGATGGCGATATAACCTACATTAAAGTGATTAATATAGATTTATATTGATTGTTTTTTTATGCACTACCAATTCAGTAGTTGTAGTAGATATCAATGCATATTATTATTAGTAGGTACAATCCTGTAGATACTTCCGTTGAAATATGACAATATATACAAAAATCCATCATCAGGGCCAGTCTGGATATCTGTTATACCACTAAAGCCTGTTCCAAAAGTTATTGTAGAAACTTCATCTTTGTCATCTGCCACAAAGTCAGATAATAAAGCAGCTTCGTTATTATCATAATCACTATTATAGCCAAACTTTAGACCGGTTCTGTTCTTGTTGAGTTCAAAATAGTATAGATTGCCATTGTTGATATCGCCAACAAAAATATTGTTTGTATATCTATTTCCAAGCTTTGATGATTTTAAAAATTCTATATCGGTAACTCCAATTGTGTTTAGCCAGCTAAACGCAGGATCGGCATAATGAGCTCCTGGAAGCGTAACTAAATCTCTTTTAGTTACATCACTTCTAGAAATAGGGCCCATTACTTGCTGCCAGCCACTGTTAAAACCCGGTGTAACCAAATTAATCTCATCATATATTGTTTCTCCATTTTCTGTATCCCATAGCCTTCCCGTTATAGGATCAAATGTTATTCCAAAGCTGTTTCTAATACCATACGCATAGTACTTGCTGAGTATTCTATTAGTAGTACTATTATTAATTGAAAAAGTGTTTTTAGGAGCTGGCGATCCATCATTTGGATCTATTCTGAATATGACAGAGGTATCATGCGGACCTCTTCCACTTTTATCGTTTTGGAGTATGCTGTCACCAACATTAACGTTCCCTATCACTGCATAGAGGTAATGATCAGGACCTATTGCCAATTTTCCACCATTGTGATTTGGTCCTGGAAGTGCTGAAACATCCAATATCAACTTTGGATTTGAAAGTAGATGTTTCTCACTATCCCAGTCGTATTTATAAATTCTATTTCTTAGCGGTACTATCCCATTAGATTCAGTAAAGTATAGAAACACTTTCGTTGTTATGGTTGGTGATGATGATGATGCTCTAGCTGCTGTATTTGTGTCAATAAAACCATTGCTTTTTAATATTGCAATTCCCAATAATCCACGCTCACTTTCATTATCAACTGGTACTGTCAATACAGGTTGTTTTTGTAGTATGCCATTAGAAACCAGACGAACCTGCCCGGCTTTTTCTAAAACCAGAAGATTGCTGCGATCTATAAAAGCCATGCTTGTTGGAGACGATAAACCTTGAGCAACAAAATCTTCTACCTTTAGAGTATTTTTTTCCAAACCTACAAGTGATGGTTTTACTATCTCTCGCTCTTGCTGCTGATCTGATGATGACGACGATGATAATGATATATTGTTAAAGTTAAAAAAATAATTATAATTAAAAATATAAGTTACAATGACGGCTATGTTTATAATCGCAACTGCTATAGGCAGAATCAAAGCTAACTTCCTTTTATTTATTGTACTTGCACCTTTCTGTTTGATTTCCTCAGCTTAGGAAGGCTCTCAGATCTGAGAAATATTAATCTTGACTTTTTGTAATGCGGTCCTATAGCAACATCCCGATAATAATAATGATGATAATTGTGAAACAATTGTAAGAGCATATTATTTAGATAGATAATATTGTACGTTATACAGGACATATTATTGAAGGCATAGCCAATCAGGTTTTGGATCCTGTCGAATTATCAAAAAGTCTAAAGATAAATAATCATATCAAGCAAGGATTATCCATCAGTGGGAGTGGGGAGAGGAGAGATTGGTGGGGTTTACTACTTTTCTTATACATTGATTGATAGTCCTTGCTTGATTGTTATATATCTGACGCGTTGATGTGTGCGTATGTGTTCTGGCAAAAGAACATAGATAATCGGAATCTATAAGAATTGCTCATTAGAAATGAGTCCGATAAGATAGTATAATCCTTATAGTAGATCAAGTTTATAGTGGGACTCCTGTGTTTGACGACCAACTAAATCCCACTATCACAAAGTCCAGAATCAGAGATTACCGTTAGGCGAAACGAACCTCCGATTATTTTTATACATGTAATGTAAAATCTCTAAATCGTGATTTTTTTGGAGCAACTTAAACATTCTACAATTACTATAAGTCCTGCTCCACTACTATTGTCTATGACCTTAAATTTTTTTGATCCACAATTAGGACAAATTGGGCAGGCTCTCAGACCTTTTGCCAAAAGTCTTCGCCTATCCCCACTACTACCACTCACCATTGTTGTGGATAGCTATCTGATCCTGCGAGTATTTCAATCCTTTTGACTCCACCTATTTCTTCAATTATTGTGCAAACTGCATTTGGAAGTAAACTTTTCCAATTCTGCTGCTGCATCGTGGCTATTTGTTTGCGAATATTCGTCCCATTGTATTCGTCTTTTTTCAAAAATGATGGCTTTTTAATTTTAACTTCCCTTGATGCTAGACCTGCAACAAAGTCGTTGCCAGAATATAACACATGAAAAATAGGGACCATAGATTTTAAATGTCCAAACCATCTTGCATTATTTTCATCATTTACAATGGGTATAATATAGCATCTTGTAAGATCAATTTCAGGCTCTGATGATAAGGCAGCATGTACCATTAGCACTCTCTCACCTGCGGTAAAGGGATCCTTATAGATATAGTTGAACTGTGCGCTACCTATGGCAATTATTAATTCATCGCACTCCTTGAGGATTTGTTTTGCAAGATGGAGGTGCCCATTATGAAATGGCTGAAAACGCCCTACCATAAGTCCACGAGTGATAGTTATTTGGTTGTTCATTGTTGTTGCTCTTGCTCTTGTCTGCCCAATTTTGTTTTTTGTAGTTCGATATCTTTTGGCTGAATTTTGCGGAAGATAGGTTCTACTCTGCCGAGGATATGACCTGATGGGATTTTAATTTCTGATGCTGACTTCCATTGTTGTTTGTGAATACTGTTGTTATTATTATTACTGTCGCTATTATTAATATTATTTCTATCATTACTATTACTACTATTATTATTAGTGTTATCATTTCTGGTATTACTACTATTACCACCAGCATCACTATTACCATTATTACTTATTCCTAATTGTGACCAAACTTTCTCAGATGATATTGGGATAAATGGCTCAAGCATAATTGCCAATGACCTCACAGCATTTACAGCTATAAACAATGTAGTATTTGCTGTTGCCTCGTTGCTCCAAGGCTGTTTTTTTTGAAAATATTGATTAAAATGAGTTGCAAATTTTAAAATTCTTTTTAAAGCTCGATCAAATTCATTTCTGTATATTAAATCACCCACCTCATCTGCTATTTTCTCTATCTCTGAGATAGAATTTCTGTCTTCCAAATCATATTCAGAGGATGGCTGCGGGACTTTACTATCGAATGTTTTTTGTACAAAATATAGTGCACGGTTAATGAAATTTCCAATATTTGCTATAAGTTCATTGTTTATCTTTTCAGAAAAGACATCCCAATCAAAGTTGACATCCGTCTGCGAATATGGTGCAATAGAAGCAATATAAAATCTCAAGTAGTCAGGGTTAAAAGCCGATGTAAAGTCCCTCAAACTTATATACCAATTTCTGCTCTTTGAGATCTTTTGATTCTGAAGCATCAAATGACCTCTAGTTGGAATGTAATCTGGCAGCTTGTATTCTTCGTCTATGCCCATTCGCATAGCAGGCAAAAACAAGTAGTGATGATAGACAATATCTTTGCCAATGAAATGATATATTTCAGAGTCATTCCAAAATTTTCTACCATCGTCTATCCCTAAAGATTTTTTTTGTTTTTGGATATAGGTGTTCAATGTAGAAATATAGCAGAGATGGTTATCAAACCATCCATAGAATACCTTACCTTTTGCATCAGGCATTGGAATTGGAACTCCCCAGGACAAATCCCTTGTTATATCCCAGTCCTCTAAGCCGTCATCAATCCAGTTTATGACATAGTTTCTTATATCTTGCTGAAGATTTGTATTGCTATTCAACCATTCCTTTAGTTGTAATGAGAAGTTTGAGAGTTTAAAGAAATAATGTTTGCTACTCTTTTTAATTGGAGGTCTATTACAAATAGCACACTTTGGATCCAGTATTTGATCGGGAACTTTACCGCATTTTTCACATAGGTCAGAATACTGGTTTTCTGCTGCACAATTAGGGCATTTACCAATGACATATCTATCAGGTAAATATTTGTCGTCGTATTGGCAATAAAACTGGATCACATCTTGTTCATAGATATGACCATTTTCATAAAGTCTTTTGAAAACATATTGTACAAATTCGATATTTTCTTTTGAACTTGTCTTATAGAAAAAGTCAAAAGAAATTCCAAATGATTTAAAATCATCATAGTCACGTTTATTCCATAAATCGACATACTCTGCAGGTATTTTGTTTTCTTTTTCTGCTCTTATCAATACTGGAGTTCCAAAATCATCTGATGCACAGACATGATAAATATCTCTTCCAGTTAATCTGCAAAATCGCGTAAAAATGTCTGCTGGTAGATAGGTAGAGGCAATATGACCAATATGTATTTCGCCGTTTGCGTAAGGAAGAGCGCTTGTAACTACGGCACTCTTGTTCCTGTTGCTGTTATTTTCTTTATTGGTATTATTATTATCATTATTATAATTACCACTAGTATTATTATTGATTTTAATGTCGCTGCTGTTTTTTTTGTACTCCTTGTCGTCATGTTCTATGGTTGTGATTTCGCCGTTTGTCTTCGGCATTAAAAACTTCACATGATCACACTAGATTTTAAGTTATCTTTGAAAGTGCGTATACTACAAAAAGTCGAGGTTTTGCGTCTCAACCTGATCTATGCCCCATTCGAGTTCAAATTCCTACCTGCAGCAATATGAATGGTGAACAAGTATACAATATAAAAACACATAAACGCATTTAGCCTTGTCCTTAAACGGATTAGGAAATAGTGATTTGAAACTTAGCGGGTGTTTTACCTTCTAATCCTTCGTGCATCCTTGATAAAGAATCGGATGAACCTGATTATGATGACGCTGTCAGGTTAGTATCCTCAGAATAACAAAAAGAAAAAGCGAAAACTAACTCTTTTGTAGTAGAAATAGAAGGTGAGGACAATGGCAGCAGCAATAATGACAATAATGATGATTCAACGATCTAAGGAAGAGAATCAGCAATGTGGAAGCCTAGTTGCAGCAGCAACATCTCCAACAACAACAAACCAGACTTTTTTGATATTTTATAACAAACAAGATGTCATTCATTGTAAAATCGATTTAAGCAAGTTTGTTTCCTAATTAACATTCCATGGTAATTCAGTTGCAGCGTGAATCTTCAAAATGGTAAATTATTGTCTTCTATTACCTTATTTCATTATGGCTTGTCTCCTATTAAAGTGCCATTTCGAGCTATTTCCAATAACAATCTACATCTGCAAATCCAATCTCTTTATGCCAGTTTAGCTGTGTTTCCATAGGTAATACCTTGTAAGATTTTCCTTCTGTTTGCAGACTATAGCCATACTTTGGCTAGCTTAGTTAATATCCCAAGCTTGACATGTCGTGAACTGTAATCTATGTAACAACAGAGTACTAAATATCTACAAAACTTATAGTAGTATGTATCATCTACGTGTTATAAGTGGTAAGTATATATTTATTATAGACAGAGGGAATTTGTTTGGCGCATATCGAAGCATACGACAATATTATTGGTAATTCCGTTAATCTTTTCACAGTTCTTAGTCGTATTGACAATCTAAAAGTCTTCTCAGTTGCAAAAGATAGTCTAAAAATAAATAAGCCGCTTCTAGACAGATTGGGAATTTCAAAAAGAAAATGCTATAAAGCATTAGAACAGTTAAAAGATGCAGGGTTAATAGAGAAGGACAAAGAAGAAGGCTCCTACATTCACACAACATTTGGATCTATAGTTTATCAAAGAAATATCATAGAGACGAGTCAATACACAAAATATTCAGATAAGATGCAGATGATAGATACTATAAAACATGCACAAAAGTTTTCAGAAGGTGTTGTCGCAATGTTCAATGAAGGAATTATAAGCAATATTGTTGATAGCGGGGGTACTAGTCATTCTGTATTATCTTCTTCTAATTATTCTTCAATTTCCGATCGCGGGGATATCAGTGGTAGTAGTAATGTCAATACATATACTATTCCAAATGCTCGGATTGTTTTATCTTATGATAATATAGTGCAACTACTAAGAGAACGTATAGAATACTGCAAAAATGAAATTCTGATTGCGACAAGAACCTCTCCGGAGATAATCATTAATAAAATACTGCAGAAATCAAACCTGGGCGTTAAGGTAAAAGTAATAGCAGATATTGACTTGGTCAAAGGATATTTTGAATCTCAGGAAGAATTTATTGTAGATATTAGCAATATTGCTAGTAGTAATAATGATCCAAAGCATAGAGAAAAAAATAAAATGATTAACATCAACGATCATCACGACCAGCATCAACAAGAACGCAAAAACGTTATCTCAAACCCGTATTATCCAAATAGTGCCATACACAGACGGATTTCTGATATCCCGTTTAGTATGATTATACTTGACGGTAATGAAGTAGGACTAGAATTAGTCAACTCCAACACTACAAAGGAGTTCTTTGCAGGAGTTTGGATAAAAGACGAAAAATTTGCATTGGCAATGAAAAGCTTTTATCAAACAATATGGGACAAGGCTTCTGAAAATATAGATGTATGATAAAATGGTGACTAGAAAAGAAGCAGAATAAAAACCGGAATTTTTACTAATACAATCTATAATTTTTTGGTATGCATGAGCAATGATAACTGCTGCGAAATGACGATGATAATATGTATTAATGAGGATTTCCTACCTATCTCTACTGTTGTTTTTTCAATTACCTCCGCTTCCTATTTATTTCATTTATTTGAATATCCTTGTGAATGACTCATCTTACCGTAAGTAGCAGAGATCAGATCTTATTGTTTTCCAATCGGTTTGACATATACTGTAGCTTCATTTCTTTCTTGTTAATGTTTAGCTGATATTCCATCTGATAATAGTATATCTTTAACATTCTATTTTTACTGTTTTTGTTATGATTACCATTTACCTAGAAAATGTGGATCATGCTAAACCAACTAACAACTATGCTATATGAGGGGAGATAAGAAGAAGGATAATGATAAGAATGCTTGTTTAATATATTTTATATAGATTATAATATGGATGTTGCATATAGATCAAAATTAAGGCAAGATTACTAATACTGCTAATAGTTAGTTTATAGAACTTGCTTTTGGGTTCTAAATTGGAGAGAAATAAAAGTGCTGTTTTATTATCATCTATTGCCTGACTAGTTTATTTGTTTATGGCTGCTCTAATACCACCAGCTTTGTGCACTTGATCAACTAGTAATTTGATTTCTTCAATAATATTATCAGCGGTTTCGTTTATTCTGAGTAATTCAGCAAAAGCAAACCCTATTTGTGGAATTGTATTTATTTCTACAAATAACTCGAGCTTTTGTTTAAGTAGATTGCTAGCATCATCCCGTAACTTGTTTACCTTTGACTCAAATCCAAGCTTGTCGTCATATTGTTCTTCAATATCATTAAAGAACTTGCTGCCAGCATCATCTCCTAGGATATTATTTGCATTAGCTATTTCAAGAAAAGTATTTCGAAGTAGTTCCAATTCTTTTAGACTGAATCCCGCGGCTCTCGGATCATCATATAAAGGAAGTGTTTGTTTATAGGAACTCGTCAATTGCTCTAGCTTTGAACATTCCTGGTAAGTAGTCGTATTTCATTTTCAAATCTTCCATGGATGCTTTATAATGCGAATGCATTTCTGGCTGATTCTAGATCTGAGAACTCTTTAACTTTACCAACATCAAACCCTTTTGACTTATTCCATGAACTATAACAAATTTTGAAATATCACTCACTTGTATTCCTATTTTTTTCTAATTCTTCTTTAATGTCCGAATACCAGCTCAAGTTCTCTTTTGTAGTTTTATAATGCTCTAAGGGAAATATAGTGATTCGCTTAAACTCAGATTTTTTTTGCAAGTCTTTCTGTTTACCTTCTAATTTTTCTATTTGCTCTTCAAAATTCAAGTTGCAATGTAGAATTATTTACTTCTACAATTAAATTAAACATTATGCCAACAAAATTACCCGACAATGTAAAATCACTAGTGATACAGCAATGGCTAGTGTACATCAGAGGGATAAAATTGCTGACAAGATCAAATCAAGTGTACGTGGTAAATAGTGTCATGTATACACTCTGATACACCATATGGGAAGCATAGTTGTTCACAACACTCAGAAAAGAGCAATTGCTAATAAATGACATATCTTTTTTTCACTGGTTTACTAAATACATAATAATCGTGGTATCAATATACCCAATTTATTTAAGACAATGTGATTCTCGTAAACAATACTACGGCACCTTCAGAATAAACTCCTTTTGGATTGAATTATTGTTGGCCTCAGGCTAGAGAGCATCATTTTATAACTTGGCGCCGTTCATATTATTATACTCCCGTGTAGCCGACGGGAGTCTCCCAGAAATCATACGTTAACTGGAGTAAGATCACTTCCATAAATTTCCGATAGATCAATAAATATTAAAATAAATCTATATTTTGGCTATCCAATTTTTTAAGCTCTCAAAGGACTTGCCAAATTTAATAAAAGTTAATTAATGCATTTATCCAAATTTGATGTATGGGTGCTGATAAAGTAAATGACATTGCATCTGTTTTAAAAACTCTTCTAATGGTCATGCTTTATCTTTGTTTAGAACCATCGCTATTGAAAAAAAGAAACCTGATACCCTCAGAATAGAGTTAAAACTAACTCCAAAACAATATTATTCAAGAATAAGTGCATTGTCAAAATCAAATTTGGTGAAAAAAAGATGGAATGCTCTTTCTTACCTCTTTTGGCAAGCTTGTTTATTATGCGCAGCTGACAATTGAAAAAGGACTTGATGATTTGATAAAACTTAAGGCGATCGATTCGCTTGAAGCATATAGTGGGCTTTCAAAAGATGAGTGCGATAATATTGTCAATAGCCTAATTCAAAACCAAGAAATTAAAACAATTCTCAAAAATTGAGCATAAGTTAATACCGATCGTAATATTATTAGCATATTATTCCCAAACAGATGCTATGAATAACAAACACATCTACAAGTTATATACAATACCAACATTTTATAATCCCAATATATTACAACAAATTTAGATTTTGAAAATGACATGGGTCAAAGTAGCCCATAAATCAGAAATAGGCGAAAAAAAAGGAAAAGAACTTAACATAAATGGTACAAGAATTGCGCTATTTCATGCTAATGGCAAATTTTATGCGATAGAAGCACTTTGCCGCCATCAGGATGGCTCACTAGCCCCCGGGCAGATTGATGGCGAAGTAGTTGAATGCCCCTTGCATTCTTGGCATTATAATATTAGAACAGGTGAATTATTAGATTATCTTTCTGGGGTAAAGCTAACAACATATAATGTAGACACGAGGGGCAACGATGTATATATTGATATCTAAAAATGGTTCTATCTACTTAATGGGACATCAAGCTAAAATATCTACGTGTAAACTAGCGAGACATGCAAAAATAGGATCGTCTAGTCCTCCCGATGCAACTGGATTGAGTTAGATACTTAAAAGCTAACAATGGTCTCTCTTTTTTATAATATCATAGGAAAATGATAAGATTAGTGTCGCATCTGTCAATAGCAAAAATATTCAAAAAAGCAGAAGAAAGAAAACAAGATCATAGCTCTGATATTTCATTTGCAAACAGAAGTGATGATTATAATAATAAGCAAAATTCATTTTTACGTTCTTTTCATTTATAACCTTCAGTGTTTATATCGCATATTGCATATGGTGTCTTTGTAGGTAATGAAGCAATATTTCCTTTGCATGCGCCGTTTTCATTTAGCGAATTTATAATTCCGAGAAGTTATCACCAGCCTATAGGTAGCACATTTCATGGTAACTCTATTGGTTTATTCTTTATATATTTGGAACATACAGAAAGCCCCATTTGTCATTTAAGTAATCCAAATGAATAATATTCCGTTCCAGATCAATCCACAAGATTGACAGTAGATGAGTTCAACGGATATGTATATGTATAAAATATCCCTCATCTAACTATATCATTATTCAAATTTGAGACTATACAATACCTTAACTAGACTTGTGGAAGAATTAGGAAATACTCGCATTGATAACAAAGAAAACGATGATAATATCATCAGTATTTACTTGTGTGGTCTTACCGTTTATGATAATTCTCATATAGGTCATGCAAGGACAATAATTTTCTTTGATGTCTTGCGCAGATACCTTATTTTTAAGGGATACAAAGTAAAATTTATTCAGAACTTTACAGATGTTGACGATAAGATAATCAATAGAGCAAAAGCTGAAGGATTAAAAGCAGAAGAGATCGCGGCAAAATATACTCGTAATTATTTCAAAGATTTTGACTCTCTTAATGTACTAAGAGCTGACCAATACCCACGTGCTACTGAAAATATAAAAGAGATGATTAATTTAATTGAAGCATTAATCGAAAAGGGTCATGCATACCTATCTCTTAATGGTGTTTATTTTCGTGTCAAGTCATTTCCAGATTATGGCAAATTATCAAAAAGATCTATTGAAGAACTAGAGTCAGGATATAGAATCGAAGTTGACCCATATAAGGAAGACCCACTTGATTTTGCATTATGGAAATTCTATTCAGACCAGCCAGTGTGGCAAACTCCTTGGGGTAAAGGTAGGCCAGGATGGCACATAGAATGCTCTGCAATGGCTTTAAAGTATCTTGGCTGTCCTTTTGAAATTCATGGTGGAGGATATGATCTAGTTTTTCCCCATCATGAAAATGAAATAGCACAATCTGAAGCTTTCTCTGAAAAGCAATTTGCCAAATTATGGCTACACACAGGAATGGTTACCATAAACTCTGAGAAGATGTCCAAGTCACTTGGTAATATTGTGACTATACGGCGAGCTCTTAATCGTTGGGGGATGAATACTCTGAGAATTTATTGTATATCTGTACAATATTCAAAACCACTTGACTATACTGATAAATTACTCACAGAGTCACGCCAAAGATGGCGTCAAATAGAAACATGCGCATATGAGTTGCGATTTGCAGGCTCAAAAGAGGAAGTATTGATAAAAGAAGCAGTAGAATTTGAAACAGTAAAAAATTTGGCCACTGAATCTACGAGAGAGTTTCAATCTGCAGTAGAAGATAATATGAATACTACACTGGCTCTGAGTGTGTTTATGAAATTCGTTACAGAGTTAAATCGTTATGCGGCAGCAGATAAGCTCTCAAAACCCATGGCGCAGCTTGCTCTTGAATTCTTTAATAATTTTATGAATGTGCTTGGTCTTAAGGTGATCGAAGCCACGGATGAGGAAAAAGAAGAGATTGAAGAGTTAATAATTGTGCGAAATAAGTTGAGGGCAGAAAAGAAATTTCAGAGCTCCGATGATATAAGGAAAAAGTTAATTGAGAAATACTCTGTCGAGTTGATGGATCACAAGGATAGAACTATTTGGAAAAAAGTTGAAAGTGAATCTGCCAGGTAAAATTAAAATCTATCAAAGATGCGTTCACACGCATCTTTATTTTTTCACTGTTGTTGTTGCATTAACGGGATCCATCGCAATCATATATCAATTTTTTCTAAATTATTCATTTATTCATTTATTTGCTTATTGTCTACCTACCTTTAGTCATTTTCAAATACAATATATGTGCAAAAGCAGTATTTGTGAAGTAGAATGAAGAAATACTTTTCAAGCACCTTCACAAGGAGGAAGCCGTTAATAACTTTGATTGATTTATTGAATCTCAAATTAATGGTACTCACTAAAAGATAGCAATGTTTTGTGTTTCTATTGATAGAAAAAGAGCAAATCAGAATTAGAGTAGCTGAGGTTATGAAGCAACAACAAATATAATATCATTTTTGGGTTTTCTCTGCAATACTATCGATATTATTAATTTTCTCTATCACTATAGTTGTCTTTATAATTGGAATTGGAAGTCATATCGCTGATGCATAAAAATCATCTTCAAATATGTCGCCACGACATCAGCTCCTTCTTCTATTCTATCCTCTTTAACAGTAAATTGAATCGAGTGTAATGCCAATGAGCAAATTTCTCTTTCACGTACATGCTCATCTTAATATCTTTGTAAACGGTCAGCTCATGTATATCCCATCGCAAATCGGTATATTCCTGAGAAATGCATTTACTGGCTACATACACACGATGAAACCGGCATCATATATATCTAATCACCGATAAACACAGATTTTACGCTAGGACAATTCCTTGATCTTTGGAAGAAAAAATTGAATAATCCCGGGAGTTTTTGACAGCCTCTTCAGTGGAAAAGATAACATGCCACAAATATATATAAACGGAACAAATTACTAAGTGGAACATACTCAGGGATGTCAAACTACATGCACATGATGAAATTGCATTGATTTATGGAATACTACCGGCTAATATACCAAGTATTGACTTCCACAAGGCTTATGATACAGAATTCATTGATCAATTCTAAATGCTAGAGAATCTTTGACAATGATTAGTAGTTCTGGGACAACTACTTCTTCATAAGATGACTTCCTATAAAGCCTGCACCACAAGATTTGTTCATAGAGTCTATATTAAAATAGACAAATAGACACACACACAAAAAGATTTTCGTTGTAAGCGGTAATTATGTCTTATTACAATAAATTGGTTATACTGCTACAGTTTACCTTTACAATGCTACCCCTATGTAAAAGGATTCGTACTTTTAAACAGTTTCTCTTATCATTAAGTATCATTAAGAGAGAATATATGATCATTATTCAAATGGGCTTAGGTATGTTATTAAGACTTGCTAGCAAAGTCAACTCTAATGGACATCCCTTGTTTTAAAGCAATATCTAAATAACTTCCGTTCGTGTGTAGGATATTATTTACATAAACTTTAGTATTGTATTTTGTCAGATCTATTTTCCAAATATATAGGAAATGACCTAAAGTAAAGGGATAGGATCTGCTATAAGCTACATGAATAACATTGGGCTCTAGGGTATGTACGGGTATTATACACTTATTATCGATACCTATGCCTGGTGGGACAGGAACATTGATGCCATCGCGGACGACTGTTATAGGAATGGATAATTGAAATGGCTGTGATTTTGGATCTTTGATGCATTGATAGATAGGGTCTTGGATTCTCAGATAACCTAAAATAAAGTTCGTAGCTAGTCCAGCACCCAAGACTACTATTGCAAGTGTAATCATAGACCGCAGCAAACGCTTACGTTTATCTGGGCCCTCTGTGAATGACATTTTGTTAGCCGGTTAATAAATAACGTGATTGTTAAATCTTTTTTGAAAGCATTGTGAATATCTCACAGAGGATCTTTTCGTGTCTTTACATTAATCTACCTTTGGCAATCACATATATAGATAGAGCATGTTACTCGATGCCATTGGAAATTAGATCAAAAAGATAAGAGCATGTAGAATATACCTTTTCAGCTACTCGAAATTTACAAATAATATTGATGGGGCAACTTTTCAGCTTTTCTAAAATTATCCATAGAAAAAATCTATAACAGCCAGCAATTTTGTTATGTAGCACTTGATAAAGATGGAATATTGGTGCATGCAAAAGCAGATAATACTGTAATGCACGGAGAAATAGACAATGATCAAGATAATTATACGAGGGATCTAAAAGTAAGATTTGATAGCTTATTTTTGTATGTTAACATCAACACCCTTATTGTACCTAATCATTAAATGGCTCAAGCCCTTAAAATACAGAAAAATACACTCTAAATACAGAAAACAAAGATGTTAACGACGTTAACGATCATTTCGCAAACTCTTAAAGACTCAGTAAATACAATATAACTTAACAAAGTAGCAAGAGTAGTATATACAGACAAAGCATGACAAACTGGCACGAGAGCCCCTTAACGATAGTTAAAAGTGCTGACCCTACTGTACATGAAGGAGCAAGTCTTAAGAAAATGCTAAATGAAATAGAGGCACTTTTGGCTAATGGATATACGTTGAAGTCCATAGTAGAATGTAATGGTGAAATATTTGCATTCTTGCTAAACGAATCTGAATTAAGAAGAGGAATAGCAAGCAGAACAACTACGATAGAGGAACACATATCTGAGCAGTGATATAATTAGACCAGCCTATGTAGATAGAAAATGCATAAAGCTGAATATTCCATTATATTATTAAGAGTGAAAATTGAACACCATTTGAAAATAGCTATAGTAAATGGAACGTTTGAGCTAGATCATACATAGGAACATGTTACATATTATCAGCAGCATTTTTTACAAATCAAAAATATGTTTTACTACAAGTAAAATAAATGACTTCAGTTAGCAAAACTAAGGATGGTGTTTGTGCAGGGACAGGATAATTTTCTCAATACTAGTGCTACAGCAAAATATTGTCATAATGAATCTAAAAAGAGATTCAGTTCATTTGACTCAGATATATGAGGAAATTATAACAATACTACACGTTCAAGCAAGACAGGAATATGAATATGGTATGCCGCAGTAACAAAGAGAAAAGCTCCAAAAAGAAGAAGAAGAGCTGCATGACCAAAAAAGTACCAAGAGATACTTATAGTTGATGATGAGCCTGATATTAGTTATTATGATTTGATTTTACTTGATATTAAAATGCCTGTACTAAATGGATTTGAGCTTTGTAAAGAGATATGGGAATTGATATAACAGTACAGATAATTTTTATAACAGCTTTCAGAAGGTACTATGAGCAACTTAGAAGACAATCTTATTCAGAACTAACTAATTATAGTAATATTAACTATGTTCAAAAGCCAATCGCAAATAAAGAGTTAGCACGATTAGTAAATATACTAATAACTACAAGTCAAGGAAATTAAAAACTTAGAACATTCCCAGTGGCACAGAAAATAATTAATTCATTCAATTCATTCATTTCAGTTTGTGGAATAATTATTTAAATAGCTTTTTAGCCATTTAGATCTCTTTTCCTAACCTGTTTTGTTAAGGAATTACAGGACTTCTTTCTCTTATTTTCTATAGCATTATCGAATTTATGAATAAGGAGTCGTTATATCTATAAGACTCACTTTATGGAAGTAGAAACTGTCAGCAAAGCCCTTCTTTAATTGAAAAAAGTAATTTGTCACTATTAAAATCATTAGAGGTATTTTTGATTCTTCTGATATTTGCTCTTGCTGTTTCTTATATGTATATCAATCATGTTATCTCCATTTTCATTATCATTATTATCACTGTTATTTAGAATTTCAATGCACTTGTCAAATCTTGGAAGAATGATTTTGTTATATAATATGGCTGACTTATCATCATATTGATTCAGACTGTCATTACCATATGGTAGTGAGGAAACAATAACTAAAACATCTTTGTATGTTCTTGTTTTTGTGATTGAATTTATAATTTCATTTATCAAATATTTTGCTTTTTTAATTTCAATTTGTGGGTCATGTAAGAACATGCTCAACAAATCAGAAATAACTATCAGTTTGGCATCAAGTTGCTCAATAACCTTTGGTAATTGATTTATTACTATGTCTGCTAGCTGATAAACTGTAAAGAGCCTAGTTATAATTGTATTATTCAAAACTCTATCTATAACATCCCGTCTATAATACTGCCTTGCAAAGTTTACATATTGATAGAAATCACAACTATTTCCAGCATCCACAAATATCACATTCGATGTATAAAAAACTCTGCTGCTGTTGTATTGTTGTTCTTTTTTTGATGATGGCAATAACAATAAAGCATTAATGCATAGTCTTGCAATAAGTATCTGAGTGTATTTTCTATTGCCTATAATAGCTAATCTATCGCCTGATGTAAGCTGCAATAGAGAATCTATTTTTTCAATTCCACAAGTTAATAGTGCATGCTTATTACAAAGTTCTTCGAAAGCAGTTTTGAATTTTAGCTGTGGTATTAATAATGATGATGGCGAAAGCTGCTGCTTCTGCTGTTGTTCTTTATGCTTTAATTCTATTTCCAAGTCTATAATTTAGCGTACCGTATAGTACCTAATAAAGAACTGAACTGCACAGATTATAATAGAACCTCACACCCATCCAAATGCAGCTGAATTAAACTATGTTATCAATGGAAAAGTACATTGCACAGTATTTAGCCCTAATGGGGAGGCTGAAACATCCGAGATTGGTCAAGGCCACGTCTTTTTTGTGTCTTCTGGATATTTTCACTATTTAGAGGAAGAGCAAACAGGAGAAGCAAGCGAAGCAACAATAAACGAAGTTTTTTAATGAACAATCAAAGTATTTACAGTTGATATTGACTAAATTATTAAAACGCAGAATAAGCTTAATTGGAAACTGATGAGTCATTATTAATTCAACCACTTATCTCAATGGTACTTGTCACCAACGTCAATATCTGAACACTTTACAGAAAAATGTATGACTAGGTCTTGCTTAGTTATTTTCAATGGTTGAAAGAGATAAGCCGGAAGACAAACAAGAAAATATTTCAGCATCAGGATTGAGTCCTTTCAAATCTGCTATCTTTAGGACGTTATGGATTGTAGCCCTCTTTTCATATGTTGGTGCGGCTATGTATGACGTAGGGGCGTCATGGCTAATGACTTCACTTGCTCCTAATCCCTTATTTGTTTCTCTCGTTACAACTGCTACTACTCTACCAATTTTTCTATTTGCGTTACCATCCGGGATATTATCCGATATTTTTGATCGGCGCAGTATACTCCTTATCACGTGTACATATATGTTTACAATATCTACTCTGCTAGGAATCGTTACCATTATTGGTCTGACTACCCCAACAATACTTTTGATACTTACTTTTGCACTAGGAGCAGGTACGACTATGATTAGGACTCCAATTATCCCCACTATGAGTGGACTGGTACCAAGATCAGAACTACCTGACGCTCTAACTCTTAGTGCCCTTGCTAGTAACATAGGCCGTGTAGTTGGCCCAACGATCGGTGGTTTTATTGTAGCTGCAATTGCGCCTTGGGCTTTATTTTTTCTTAATTCGGCTTCCTTTATTGGCATGATCATAGTCCTAAGCAGGTTGCCAAGGAAGTCCAATGTCCAACAACAAAGCTCTCTACCCCCGGAGAATTTAATCAGAGCTATTCGAGTTCAGATGCGGTATATACGCTATTCTCAAGCTGCACATGTATTAATTGTACGCGCGGGTTTGTTTACATTATGTAGTAGTGCGTTATTATCTCTCCTGCCACTATTAGCTAAAGGCGAATTAGGACTTGATTCCACCGGATTTGGACTGCTATTAGGATCTTTTGGTATGGGTGCAATAGTCGGTGGAATTGTAATTTTGCCAAGGTTACGACCTAAGGCATCGGTAGAATCTCTTATTACAGGTTCTATAGCGTTACTTGCAATTGTAACATTTACAATGGGATATGTGCAAGATTTTGTAATTCTTTGCATAGTGATGTGGCTAGGAGGAGCAGCTTACATCACGATATTATCAAAATTTTACACAATTGGAATAAAATCTGCACCAAAATGGATTGGAGCTAGAGTATTAGCAGTATATCTGCTTGTACTAAATGGCGGATTGGCAGTTGGAAGTGTAATATGGGGTACAGTAGCTAACGTATTTGGTATCCCAATCACGCTGTTAGTAGCTTCATTAGCATTAGGCGCGACCGTTATTGCCAGGAGACATTATAGCAGTACCTTGTTAGATGACCTTGATTTTACACCAGCAAGCGATCATTGGTCGCTTCCTCCTCAGTCCTCAGTTGATCCTTCACAAAATGAAAATCGAGCTCTAATAACAATAGAATACAACAAGATTGATCCCAAATTATCTGATGAGTTTGAGCAGAGTGTACATGAATTAGGACGTCTTCTTAGAAGTGAGGGAATGGCATACTGGGAATTATTTCATGACCCATCAGATATCGGTCACTACATAGAAATCAGGCTCGCTGATACCTGGACTGACCACATCCGTCAGCATGAATATGTTACCAAGAATGTTCAAGTTATGGAAGATAGGATCCGAGGACTTATCAAGGATTGTCCTCAACCAATAATATCACATTATATAGGAAAATCTCCTCTCAAATAGCTTTTAAGCAGGAAGACCGTGACCTATGTTAAGTAATTTTTCGGTAAGACTACAACACTACAGCAGCAGAGACTACATCTTTGACAGAGTATCAGCAATAGTAGCAGTAAATACATATAGAAATAGATTGGCTATATGTATTTTTAGCGTATAATAGTGTGTATTCTTCCTGAATTGAATAATTTTCTATTTAGCTCAAATCGACTATGTTTTATAATGCTGCTCTAGGTACAATACAAGGCAATATACTCATCATGCTTATAAAACACTGACAACCACATTTTGTAATGGTCGAGAAAGATAAACTCTCATTCCATGCTTCACGTCATATGACTGCAATAACGTTTCTCATAATTGGCATTATTACGACTGGCATATTGTTTGTTTTTACATTAGTATTAAACCAAAATCATACTGCAATGGCACAACAACAGCCTAATGGTAATTCTTTTCAGATGGATAACATGACTTTTTCACATCATACGGCTTCAGTTAATGGTATTCAATTACACTATGTTATTGGAGGACATGGCGATCCTGTAGTTTTATTACATGGATGGCCAGAAACATGGTATGCATGGCATAAAGTAATGCCAGCCTTAGCTAAGAACTATACT